>JAITJY010000200.1 GCA_031278675.1 Bifidobacteriaceae bacterium | reverse complement strand
CGCACCCGGAGCGGTCGTTAGGCCCCGGCCAGCCGGGGCGGGCCACGACCATTGCGCCGTCCAGGTGCCACTGAGGCCGGTTGGCCCAGCCCCGCCGTCCCAATTGGTCGCCGTCCCCGCGCCCGCAGCCCCCGCCGGGTCGGCTGCGCCGCCCCCACCGGTCCCCGGCGCCGCGCTAGCCCAGCCGGTACCGGTCGCAAGATTAGGCGGCACGCCCGGGGCGGTGGCTGGATTAGGCGGCACGTTGGTACCGGTCGCAGGATTAGGCGGCACGCCCGAGCCGGCGGCTGGACCCGTGCCGGCGCCTGGGGCCGCGCCGAAGGCTCCGCCATAGGCATCTATCACCGTGATCGGACGTAACCTGGTCCCCTGGGCGGCCTCGTCGTCATCGTCCTTCGGGTGGCCATCCGCCACCGAATAATCCGTGACCTCCAAGGGTGTTGGCGCCAACTGGAGTTCTTGCTGGACCGCGCGGAGTTGCTGGCCCAACTGCAAGGCGGTCTGGTAGCGGGCGCGCGGCTCCTTCGCCATCGCGGTGCCGAGCACCTGGTCCAAAGATGCGGGGACGTCGGCTCGTCCGAGGGGACGGAGCGGTGCGTGCTGGATGCGATCCGCGTGGGCGTGAATCCGGTTGTCGCCGTTGGGCTCGACGAACGGCGCCCGCCCGGCCAACAGCGTGTAAATGGTGGCGGCCAGAGCCCAAACATCAGACTGGCGGTCCGCCCACGGCTCGGCGGCGAAGGCCTCCGGCGGGGACCACGGCACGGACATGCCCTCCGCGCTCTTGGAGGGGTCCGCTACGTTCAGGGCGATCCCGAAATCGCCCAGGACAGGCCGGCCCACCGAGTCCACCAGGATGTTGGCCGGTTTGATGTCGCGGTGAACAATGTTCAGCCGGTGCGCCGATTCAAGGGCGCCAGCTAGCTGGACGCCGATCGCCAGGCCCGAGGCCACCGAACGGCGCGGCCCCTTCAGTTCTTCCGCCAGGGAGGGGCGCCGGTAATAATCCATCACGATATAGGGGCGGCCATCGGCCGCGACCCCGGCGCCGAAGATCGTCACGATATTCGGGTGCTGCGACAGGCCCGCCATCGCGTCCGCTTCCGCGTTCAAGCGCGTGACCGCATCAGTCCCCAGCATCTCGCGGAGCAAGACCTTGACCGCTACTTCCCGGTGCGGCGTGCGCTGTTGATAGACGAACACGTCAGCGAAGCCGCCCTGGCCGAGCAGCCGCTTGAATTCGTAGCCGTCGATCATGGGCGGTTCGGCGGGACGCCGCTTAGTGCTCATATGACACCCGTCACCATGACTGTCAAGCCGTCGCCTAAGTCGAACACGTCACCCGATTCCGCCATCACCGGGTCCGAGGGCTCCAACCGCCGGTCAGGGTGACCCGCCCGTTTCAGCCAGGTACCATTTGTCGAACCAAGATCCTGTGCTATAACCGACCAGTCTTCTAGCGAAATCAGCAGGTGGGAACGCGAAATATCGGGGTAGGAGTCGCTCACCGCGACTAGCCTGGGGAGTTCACCACCAGTAAACTTAGGCGACTTTGGTTTCCGTCCCACCACAACCGCCCGGTCCAGCGGGAAACGTTCCCCGTTGGACAAGATCACCTCGCCGAGCGCAGGGCGGGGCACCATCTGGGCGTCGCCGCGCAGCGGTGCGCCGCACTGGACGCACGCCACCAGGCGCGTTGGGTTGGGCAGGCCACAATTCAGGCAAAGGCGGGCCAAGACCTGCGGCCCGCTGGTTTGGTCAGGGTAGGCGGGCGCACCGGGCGCACCGGGCGCTCCGGGCGCACCGAACCCTTCAGCGCGGTAGGCCGGTGCGGCCCCGAAACTATCCTGCTGCTCGCTGAAAGGCGCAATGGTTTGGCCATCGTGGTCGCCCAACTGGGCAGTGCTGGCGGACTGCGTCCCTGGGAATTGCCCACCGCGCACCGCCGCCTCCTCCGGGGATGGCAGACGCGTCGCTTCATCCCACAAGAAGTCGTAGGCCGTGAAATCCGCGTTGGTCTGGTGCGCGCCGCGCGGCGCGGCGTGGCGGCCCGGCCCGGCCCAGGCGGTTTGCGGGAACGGGCCGGGGCCCACCGGTGGGCCGGGCGGCGCATACGGGTCAGGTAGGGCCGGCCTGCCGCCGGTCCCGTCTGGGCCAGCTACAGCGTACGGGTCGCCCAGATCCGGTGAGTCCGCGCCGCTAGGCGGCGCCGACCAGGATGCCGCAGTCGCCTCCGGCACCATGGTCGCAGCGAGCCGATCCGACAACTCCGGGAACGGTTCGGGCAGAGCCGCAGGTGACAGGCCCGCGAATGCGTCAAGAGCCTGGGCCGGGGACGCATCCAGCGCGCTGCGGGACGCATCCAGCGGGCTGCGGGACGCATCCAGCGGGCTGGTTGGGCCAGGGCGCGCCGACGCCTCAGCCAGGACCGCCGCCGCCGGCGGCCGAGGCCGCCCTGGACCTGCGCCGTTGCCGTTCGGTTCGGGCCGCTCCGCCGCTAGGGACGCCTGGCCGGCCCACGGATCATACCCACGCACGTTGATGCGTAGCCGGGCCGCCAGCACCCCCGCTACCCTCACCGGCAGCCACGACACGGGAGTGGGGTCCTCGGCGCCGCCGGGGGCGGCATCGTCCGCCAATTCAAACGCCGCCAGGTCAGCGAAACGCTCCTCGCGCCAAGTCGCCACCCCCTCGCCGCTGACGGTCACGGCGGGGCCACCGCCGTGCAGGGTCACCGCGAGCGGGCCGCGGACGGCGACGTGGGCGGACTCGTCCACCAGGGTGACCACCGCGAACGAGGGCAGGGAGGTGAACGTCACTCCCGGCTCGGCCGCGATCGCTTGCAGCACCGCCGCGAAATCCCCGACCGCCTGCGTCACCAACGACCACAGCGTCGCCACCAGCGCGTTGCTCGAATTCTCCGGGACCACAACCGCCCCGCACCCACCGACCAGCGCCAGCCAACGCCCGGGGAGATAACGCCCGCCCGCAGGCCCGCCGCCGATGCCGCTGCCCCCCGGTCCAGCCCCGCCGTCGCGTCCGCCGCCGGTCCCCGTCCCGCTCCCATTCACACTGCTCATGGCCGGTGTCCTTTCGCCGCTGGATTAGGGCGGGTGGCCGGAGCCAAGTCCTGGGCAGATTCGACCGTGTCCGCCTCACCTGAGGTGGGCGCAACCAACGCGTCAACCACGATCACCGAAATGTTGTCCCGGCCGCCGGCCGCCAGGGCCGCCGCCATCAATGTGCCTGCGGCGCGCTGCGGATCGGCGTGCGCGGCCAAGGCCGCAGCGATCCGCGTGTCCGAGACCTCGCTGGTCAACCCGTCGGAACAGACCAAGATCCGGTCGCCTTGCTCAATCGGCAACAGCCAGTAATCCGGCACCCCGTCCGCGCCGGCCCCGAGCGCCCGGGTCACCACATTGCGCCGGGGATGGTGCCGGGCCGCCGCCGGACTCAACCGACCCAAGTCAACAAGTTCCTGAACTTCCGAATGATCTACGGACAGTTGTTCCAAGGCGCCACGCGCCATCCGATAGGTCCGCGAATCGCCCAGATTGACCACCAGCCAGTACGGTTCACCGTTTTGCATAACCACCACCACCCCGCTGACCGTGGTGCCTGCCGCCTGCTTGTGCCCCGGCGACCCGAGCCGTTCAATGCGGTGGGCGGCGGCTGCCAGGCGCCGTTTGACCGCAGCCACATCGCCTTGGCCGGTCAACTCCAACGCGGCGAGTTCCTCCGTCACTATCCCGCTGGCCACATCCCCGGCGTCATGCCCGCCCATGCCGTCCGCCACCACAAACGCGGGATACCGTTCAATCACGGAGTCCTCGTTGACCCGCCGGACCTTACCCGCACTGGTGATCGCAGCCGACACGACCGCAGCTCCACTAGGAACCACCTTCAGCCTCCCCTCACATTGAAGCGCCGAGCGCCAAACAGCACCGCCTCGCCAAGTCGCACTATCTCAGCTTGCCCCCCTGGCAGGTCGGCCGTCGACCCATCCGCCCGCTCAATCTTCGAACCGTTCGTCGAATGTCTGTCCCGCACCGCCAAGCCCGAGCCCTCCCGCCAGAACTCCAAGTGGGTCTTGGACACCGACCGGGCTGGGTCCTCGACCGCGATCAAGTGCACAAATGCCGTATCCCCGTTGCCCGGCGGCGCACCGGCACCGTCCGGGTCGCGGCCCACCAGCCCGGCCCCAGCGACCTCGATCGCCTCGCCCGTGTCGAATTCCAGCAGCAAGCCACCGCCTCCGTTGTACGATGCCGCCTCCTGCCCCCCAGCCTCCCATCCCGCCAGGCCGTCCCCACCTGGGTAGGCTGGGGCGCCAGCCGCGAACGCGGCCGGCGCGAAGGCCTGCCCGGTTCCAGACGCGGGTGGCGGCCCTAACGCAGCGCCCGAAGCAGACGCGGGACCAAACGCAGGCGCCGAGCCGGACGCAGTTCCAAACGCAGACGCGGGTCGCGGGCCTAACGCAGTGCCCGAAGCAGACGCGGGACCAAACGCGGGCGTTGGGCTGAACCCGGATGCCGGCCCGGACGAGCGCCCCGGCGGCGCCCGCCAGCCGGGCGGCGGCGCGATCACCGGGGCTGGCCCCGCCGGTCGTGGCGCGTTGGTGATGAAGCCGCCCGCTGGCGCCGCCGGACCGGGTGCCGCAGTCGCATATCCGCCCGAGCCCCACCGCGCCCCGGCGCCCGGCGCGGGCGCTGGCGGGGGCTGGGGCGGCGGGCTGACCAGTCCCGCGGGCGCAGCAGCGCCTGAGGCGCCTGGGACACCCCCCGGCAACACCCCGGGCGCAGCAGCGCCTGAGGCGCCTGGGACACCCCCCGGCGGCGGGGTGACCCAGCCCGCCCCGAATGATCCGCCCGCCGTCAGGTAGGTGGGCGGAGGAGATGTCAAAGGGCGCAAGCCCGCACCCGGCGCAGGCGCGCCCGCGCCAGGGGTCTTAGCACCCACAGGAGCGGCAGCGTCCGCAGTGTTAGCGCTCACAGGGGCGCCGCGCAGGCGGCGCACCAGTACTAGACCGCTCGCCTTGTCATACCAGGACCGGTGGGCGATCTTGTCGCGGAGCACCCCGACCAGCGCAATCACCCAACCAACCAGGAAAGCGTTGCCGAAATAGGCGAGGAGCGACCGGCCCAACGTGCGGCCAAACCCCGGACGGGCGCCGTTGGCCAACCGGACCAGCCGCAAACCAGTCACCAAACGGCCCGGAGTCAACCCAGTCAGGGCCGCCGCCACCCACACCCCCAACCACGCCCCGGCCGCCACCGCCACCGGCCCCCACAGGGCACGCCCCCGCGCGGCCCAGCCGACCAGTTCGGACGCCCGCGTCACCACCACCCAAACGGGCCACACCGCGAGAGCCGCAGCCCCCACGGCATCGACCGCCACCGCGATGCAACGCCGGGTGGGCGATGCGGCCGGACCCGGCAACGCCAGCGGTTCGACCCGCCGCCCAAACGCCACACCAACCACATCAAGCGGCGCCGGCGCCGGGGCAGGCGGCTCCGCCCGGCGCACCACCGGCGCCCCACACAGCGCACAAAACACCGCCCCACCCGGCACGGCCTCACCGCAGCGTTCGCAGGCAAAAGCGGCCGGCGTCATCGTGCAGCCTTTTCGCCCACACCACCGCCGATGCCGCCAACACCGCCACCAGCGGCACCGTCCGCCCCGGCGCCAACCCGTAAACGCTCCCGGCGCTGCTTCGCGGCCCTCGCCAAGCGGGCCGCACCCGCCCGGTCCGTGCGCGGGTGCGCCGCCTTGAACGAGCCGACCGACACCGCCGCCCGCCAACGCCGCCACACGCTGACCCGGGACGCAGCAAACCGCTTCGCGGTGGCAACATCCGTCCAATAGGCGGCGATCTGCTCCTCGGTAGGCTCGCCGGGGCCAAACACACTGCGGTCAGCCACCCGGGCCAATGCGGCCAAGCCGGGATCTTCCAGCTCGCGGCCCAACTGGTCACCGCGTTCCTGGCGGGTGGTCGCGGGGGCCACCGGCAGACCCAGATCGACACACTGGTCCACAATCTCTTGCCAGCCGCCGGCCAACCGGTTGGCTGGATCAGGGGCCCGGCGGCGCCGGCGCCGGCGCCGACCCTTCGCCCAGATCACCACCAGCGGCGGACCAGCCACAATGACCAACGGGGCAACCACCCAGGTCGCGATCCAGCCGACTAGAGCCCAATCGAACCCCTCGGCCTGATCTTCTTCATCCGCCCCCTCATCCTCCTCCAGCGCCTCCGGGGGAACGTCCTGCGGCGCCACCGGCGGCGGCGGCTGACGCAGCACCTGCGGCTGCGGCTCCGACCGCGACTCGGGCACCTGCTCAATCGGCACCTGATCCTCCGGCGGGACCGGATCGAACCGGACCCAACCGGCGCCGTCAAAGGCAACCTCGATCCAGGCGTGCACATCATTGCCGGTCACAATCCACGTCGACCCGCTGACCTGGGAGGCTTCATCCGCCCGGAAACCCATCACCACCCGCGCCGGAATACCCAATTGCCGACACACCAAGGCGGTCAGGGTGGCGTACTGCTCGTCATCGCCCACCCATTGCGGCGCGCTGAGCAGGGAATCTAGCCGGGCCACCGAATGTCCCGGCAAAGATGCCGCCTGGTCCGCCAAACCGTGCGAAAAGAACCCGTCGGTGCGCACTGCGGCGGTGATGTTCCGCACCAGTTCGATTGGCTCGCTCGCCTCGCCGGCCAGCTTGGTGGCCGTATCGGTCAATGCGTCCGGCACCTGCGTCAAGTCCCCGAGCAACACCGTCGCGAAGGCTCGACCCGCCAATTGCTGGTCAGACCAGGCCTGAGCCGGTTCGATCGCCAGCCTGAACGAGTCGCCTTGACGCAGACCCGCAGCGTCGACCAGGGCGCCGGCCGCGCTGTTGTGGTACAGCTCATCCGCCAACTTGTCCGCCCGCGGCCCCGCAAACACCGCCCCCACGACCTCGTCGATGGTGGGCACCCACACGCCTTCGTAGTCGCCGACGGTGACGATCACCTCGGATACTTCGGACGATGCCGCGCCCCCCGCAGTCCCCGCCGCCGCGCTAGCCGCTGTGCCCGCCACAGTGCCCGATGCCGCGCCCCCCGCAGTCCCCGCCGCCGCACTAGCCGCTGTGCCTCCGCCCAGCACGGCGTTGCCGAAGGCTGGCCCTACCCGGTCATAGGTCGCCACCCGCGAATTACCGGACACGTTATAGACCGTGCCGTCATAGGAATCCATCACCGCTAGGCGCAGCCAGGCCTCACCATCCCAGCCCTCGACCGTGAACAGCGGCACATCGCCTTGGTCCCGCACCATTGCCCGAAAGCTCGTCAGCGGGCTGGCGTAAGCCCGCAGGTCCAGCGGCGGCACCACGTGGCGCCGCAACACATCACGGT
>JAITJY010000241.1 GCA_031278675.1 Bifidobacteriaceae bacterium | reverse complement strand
CGCGAGTGTTTCAATTTATCTCCTGGGTTTCGTCGAGTGTTTCAATTTATCTCCTGGGTTTCGTCGAGTGTTTCAATTTATCTCCCGCTCTCATCATCACCGCAGGTCAGAGCACTGGGTTTGGTTGGGCAGGAGATAAATTGAAACACTCGCCACCGGAAAGGAGATAAATTGAAACACTCGACGCCGCAGGCAGCGCCAGGCGCGGGCCGACTTTGCTCAAGGCCCAGCCCGGGCCCCAGCCCGGGCCCCAGCCCCGGCCGGCATGGGCCTTGAGTCCCTTGCGCACAGCCTGAGTGAGATTCCGGACGCGCCGGGCGGGTGATAATGGAGCGAAAAGGTAGTAGCATTTACCTCGACGTCGAGATACTTGCAGGGTGGCACCAAGACGCCGCCCAGAAGGGGAACGTTTCATCATGGCCTCAATTGACTCATTCGGCGCGCGCTCCACCCTGAGCGTAGCCGGACAAACCTACGAGTTCTTCCGCCTTGGCGCGGTCGAAGGACTCGCCCAACTCCCGTACTCGCTGAAGATCCTGGCGGAATCGATCCTGCGGTGCGAAGACGGCGCCACCATCACAGCCGATCAAGTCAGGGCGCTGGCCAACTGGGTACCGACCGCAGCACCTGCGGTGGAAATCCAGTTCACACCAGCGCGGGTGGTGATGCAGGACTTCACCGGAGTCCCGTGCGTGGTGGACCTAGCCACGATGCGCGAAGCGGTCGCCGCGCTCGGCGGCGATCCGAACAAGATCAACCCGCTAGCGCCCGCAGAGATGGTGATCGACCATTCGGTCATCATTGAACACGCCGGCACCAAAGGTGCCTTCGACCTGAACGTCGCCATCGAATATGACCGCAACCGGGAAAGGTACCAATTCCTGCGTTGGGGCCAGGGCGCATTCAGCGAATTCAAGGTGGTGCCGCCCGGCACGGGGATTGTCCACCAGGTCAACATCGAATACCTGGCACGCGGCGTGATGGAACGCGCCGGTCAGGTCTACCCGGATAGCTGCGTCGGGACCGACTCGCACACCACCATGGTCAACGGCCTGGGAATCCTCGGGTGGGGAGTCGGCGGGATCGAAGCGGAGGCCGCCATGCTAGGCCAACCGGTGTCCATGCTGATCCCGAAAGTGGTCGGGTTCAAACTGCACGGATCAATTCCTAAAGGAGTGACCGCTACAGACGTGGTCCTCACCATCACGGAAAAGCTCCGCCGCCACGGCGTGGTCGGCAAATTCGTCGAGTTCTACGGGGAGGGCGTGGCCCAGGTGCCATTGGCGAACCGCGCCACGATCGGCAATATGAGCCCCGAATTCGGCTCAACTTGCGGTATTTTCCCGGTAGATCAAGTCACGTTGGATTATTACCGCCTGACCGGTCGGTCCCCTGAGCAGGTGGCGCTTATCGAGGCCTATTCCAAGGCGCAAGGCCTTTGGTTTGATCCGGCGAGCCCGGATTACCGGGAGCCGGTCTTCTCGGAATATCTCGAACTGGATTTGTCGACAGTGGTGCCGTCCATCGCGGGCCCGAAACGGCCGCAAGACCGCATCGAGCTAAGAGACGCGAAACAAGCATTCCGCCGCGACCTGCCGAATTACGCGCCCGATGCCGCCGCCGCAGCCGGGGACGAAACGGAAGCCGAGTCGTTCCCCGCATCTGACGTGCCGGCATCGTACCCCGGAAAAACCAAGACGGTGCCGGTCACCGTGCCGGGCAAAGGCGACTTCAACCTGACGCACGGCGCTGTGTGCATCGCTTCGATCACGTCCTGCACCAACACGTCGAACCCGTCCGTCATGCTCGCGGCGGGGTTGGTGGCACAAAAAGCGGCGGCTAAGGGCCTCAAATCGAAGCCCTGGGTCAAGACGTCGATGGCGCCGGGCTCCAAGGCGGTGACCGCTTACTACGACAAGGCGGGGCTGTGGCCGGCGCTGGATGCACTCGGTTTCAACGTGGTGGGCTACGGCTGCACCACGTGCATCGGCAACTCGGGCCCGCTCGCCCCGGAGATCTCTCAGGCGATCGCGGACAACGGGCTCGCGGTGACGGCTGTGCTGTCCGGCAACCGCAACTTCGAGGGCCGGATCGGGCCGGATATCGCAATGAACTACCTGGCCAGCCCGCCGCTGGTGGTGGCTTATGCGTTGGCTGGGACACTCGATTTCGACTTCGAGACCGAGCCTTTGGGGTTCGATCAAGACGCTCAGCCGGTCTTTCTGCGGGACGTGTGGCCCACCCCGGAAGAGGTCCAGGCGGTGATCGATGCGACGGTGTCGCGAGACATGTTCGAGGCCTCCTACCAGGACGTCTTCGCAGGCGACCGGCGCTGGCGCGCGCTGCCTGTCCCGGAGGGCGCCGTCTTCGAATGGGACGAGGCGTCCACCTATGTGCGCAAGCCGCCCTATTTCGAGAACATGGGTGCCCGCCCGGAGCCGGTGGCGGACATCTTGGGTGCTCGGGTGCTCGCCAAGTTGGGCGATTCGGTTACCACCGACCACATCAGTCCCGCCGGTAACATCAAGGCGGACAGTCCCGCCGGCCGTTATCTCGCAGGTCACGGCGTTGGAGTGAAGGATTTCAACTCGTATGGGTCGCGGCGCGGCAACCACGAGGTGATGATGCGCGGCACGTTCGCCAACATCCGGTTGCGTAACCAGTTGGTGGATGTGGCCGGCGGATTCACGCTCAACCACCTTGATGGCACCGTCACTACCATCTTCGATGCAGCGCAAGTATACAAGGCTTCCGGTATCCCGCTTGTAGTCTTGGGTGGCAAGGAATACGGCACGGGTTCTTCCCGCGACTGGGCCGCCAAAGGCACGCTGCTCCTGGGCGTCAAGGCCGTGATCACCGAGTCCTTCGAACGCATCCACCGCTCCAACCTGATTGGTATGGGGGTGTTGCCGCTCCAGTTCCCCGCCGGCGAGTCCGCCGATTCGTTGGGTTTGGACGGCACGGAGGTGTTTGACATCCAGGGTGTGACAGCGTTGAACGATGCCGTCATCCCAGCGACCGTCCAGGTTACAGCCACGAAGAGCGACGGTAGCGTCACCAGGTTCCAAGCCGTGGTCCGGATCGACACTCCCGGCGAGGCGGATTATTACCGCAACGGCGGGATTCTGCAGTTTGTGCTGCGCCAACTAACCGCCTGACGCCAACGGGCGCTCAGGTCCCGAACAGAGTCTTGCGGCGGCTCCCGCCGCGAGTCTGAGGGCTGGCCTCGCGGCGGGATGGGGGCGAAAACTGGGTGGGGCGGCATCGTGCGCGGGGGTGGGAGAGAGGCTGGGACGGCCTACTTCGTCGCGGTGCTGTCCGGGCAGCGCCTTGCGGCCGTAGGATGGATCTTCTACGCGAACACGGAAAGGTGTTGCCTACTTGAACCCCGCCCGCCGGGACCTGGGAGGCGGCCGACGCAAACCGCCTGGTGCGGTGCTGAGCCGCATCACCAGCCCCACTGAGTTGAAGAAACTGCCAGAAGACCTGCTCGGAGACCTGGCAGCCGACATCCGCGACTTCTTGGTCGATTCGGTCTCACGATCCGGCGGCCACCTTGGCCCCAACCTCGGGGTCGTGGAGTTGACCATCGCGCTCCACCGGGTCTTCGATTCCCCGAAAGACACCATGGTGTTCGACACGGGTCATATCGCATATGTCCACAAAATCCTCACGGGCCGGGGCGATTTCAGTCGGCTGCGCCAGGAAGGCGGCCTATCCGGCTATCCGAGCCGCGCCGAATCCGTCCACGACGTGCTGGAAAACACCCACGCTTCAGCCGGCCTGTCCTGGGCGGCGGGGATAGCGGCAGGGCGCGGACTGACGGGCCAAAAGGACTCGTACACGGTGGTCGTGGTGGGCGATGGCGCGCTGACCGGCGGGATGAGTTGGGAGGCGCTGAACAACATCGCAGAAGCGGAGCGAGGCCGGCTAATTGTGGTGGTCAACGACAACGGGCGGTCCTATGCGCCAACCATCGGCGGGTTGGCCCATCACCTATCCGGGCTGCGGACCACACCGCACTATGAGAAGGTGCTCGGCTGGGGCAAACGGCAGTTGCGGACGCGGGGCGGCCGCCTGGGACGGTTTGTTTACGGCGTGCTGCACGCCCTGAAGAAGGGCGTCAAGGATGTTGTGGTGCCACAAGCGATGTTCGAGGACTTGGGGCTGAAATACATCGGTGCCGTCGATGGCCATGACGAGCCCGCAGTGGAGCGTGCCCTGCGCCAGGCCAAGGCGTTCGGAGGGCCGGTGTTGGTGCACGTGATCACCGAAAAAGGGCGGGGCTATGTGCATGCCGAGGATCACGGCGCGGATCGGTTCCATTCGGTGGGGCGGATTCATCCCGAGACGGGTCTCCCGTTGGAAGAGTCGCGTTTTGGCTGGTCATCGGTCTTTTCTGACGAGTTGGTGCGTCTTGGCCGGTCCAACCAAAAGATCGTGGCGATCACTGCGGCCATGCTGGAACCAGTCGGGTTGGTGCCATTCGCCGCCGAGTTCCCCGACCGCGTGTTCGATGTGGGGATTGCTGAGCAGCACAGTGCGGCCATGGCTGCGGGCCTGGCCTTTACCGGGCTGCATCCGGTGGTGGCTGTTTATGCCTCGTTCCTCAACCGGGCGTTTGACCAGATCCTGATGGACTGTGCCCTGCACCGCGCCGGTGTGACCTTTGTGCTGGACCGCGCCGGCATCACCGGTTCGGATGGGCCGAGCCACAACGGCCAGTGGGACATGTCACTGTTTAGGCTGGTCCCGCACTTGCGTTTGGCCGCGCCGCGTGATGCCGCCAGGCTCCGTGAGGCCTTGCGCGAAGCGATAGCGGTCGATGACGCCCCGACCGTGGTGCGTTACCCGAAAGGTCCGCTGCCCCGAGACATCCCGGCTCTGGAACGCACCAACGGGGTTGACATTTTGGCCCGGCATGGGGCGGAGCCCGCAGTCTTGTTGGTCGGTTTTGGCGCGGAGGCGGGCACGGCGTTGGCGACGGCCCAGCTTTTGAGCGAACATATGATTGATACAACAGTGGCTGACCCGCGGTGGGCCTACCCGGTTTCTGAGGAGCTGGTTCGCCTTGCCGCCGGGCACGAGGTCGTTGTGACACTCGAAGACGGGATGGTCACAGGCGGCGCCGGCGAGGCCCTGGCCCGCGCGATCGCCCAAACCGGCCTGACCTTGCCCGTGATCAACTGCGGTCTGCCCCAACAATTCTTTGCCCACGCCTCGCGCAGCGCGATCGCCGAACGCGCCGGCCTGACCCCAGGGGCCATCGCCGCGAAAGTGCGAGCCGCGCTCCCCGCCGCCGTCCCATAGCCCGCGCGCGGTCCCGCTTGACCGCAGACGATGCCGCTCCCCGCCGCCGTCCCATAGCCCGCGTGCCGGAAGGGGCTGGGTCGCCCTGGTGTTGCCGGGCCGGGTGGGCGGCATCGGCCTTGGGGTAAATGTGCTGGTCCGGGGCGTGCGATATCACGGCGCGGCGCCGCGCAGCAGTTCGATCAACTCTTGCTTGGTGTGCACGTCGAGTTTGCGGTAAATGCTGCGCACGTGCGATTTGGTGGTGTTTTCCGAGATGAACAGCAGCTTGGAGACGGCGGCGACGGAGCGGCCTTGGCCGAGCAGGGGTAGCATCTCCGCCTCGCGGGGGGTCAACTCGAACCGGGTGGATAGGGTCTGGCAACTGGTCAAGAAGCGGGTATCCTCGGCCACTACGACGGGGTGGGAGGC
>JAITJY010000043.1 GCA_031278675.1 Bifidobacteriaceae bacterium | reverse complement strand
GGCCGCTGACCAGCGCAAACGGTGGTTGTCGGCGGCGGCGGCGGCGTGGGCGGTGCCGGTCAGGGCCTGTCTGGTCCGGCGGAGCATTGCGGTCACGCTCGGCCGCTGTCCGCCGCCGGTGGCCGCGGGGTCGCCTTGGCCGGCTGGGCCCGATGCCGCCGCAGGGCTGTCGTCGCAGCGGCGCCAGGCCGGTCGTCGAGTTGGCGACGACGATCAGGCCCAGGCCCGGCGCGTTGTTCGCGCAACGGGCAGGGGATATATTTGTGTGCAGACTGACACCAAAGGGGAACTTGTGGTCCAAGGCTTGCGCACGATGAACAGAGGCGCGGTGTTGGGAGAATTGCTCCGCCACCGCCCGACCAGCCGCAAACAACTCGCCAGAGCCGCTGGCCTGTCACCTGCGACAGTCACTCGTGTGGTGGCCCAGCTACGGGCCGAAGGCCTGGTGCGAGAGGTCGGAGAGGTGGCGGCGGACAAGCGCGGCCGCAGAGAACTGCTGTTGGACCTGGCAGCCGACCGGGAACTGGCTGTTGGTGTCAAACTCGGGGCTTCGACAACGCGGGTGCTTCTGACCGATCTGGTGGGCGATCCGCGTGACGCGCACGCAGAACCCACCCCCATCGACTTGGCGGCGGACGAGTTGGGCATGTGGGCCGCCCGCGCAACGGTGCGCGTGGTCGGAGACAACGCGGGGAACGTGCGGCGGGCGGTGTTGGTGATACCAGGTGCCGTCAGTGGGTTGGAGCAGACCATCTCCAACTCGCCAAACCTGCCGCAAGTTGAGGACGGCCGCTTTTTGGAGGCCTTCCGCGCCCACATCCCTTGGCCGGTGGTGCTGGAGAACGACGCGAACGCCGCGCTGGTCGGGGAGCGGCGGTTCGGGGCGGCGCAGGGCAGTTCGACCGCCGCCCTGGTGTCGCTGGGAACGGGTCTGGGCGCCGCGATCGCCATTGAGGGGCGGCTGTTGCGCGGCCGACACGGTGTTGTGGGAGAGTTCGGCCAGTTGCCGGTGGGCCCCTTGGGCACGCGTTTGGAGCAGATGGTCACCGAAGCGGCCATCTTGCGTCGCGCCAAAGACGCTGGGGTCCTCCTTGATTCGGCCGAGGCGGTCTTCGCCCCTGACGCGCCTGCGCCGTTGGCCGAAGTGCGCAGGCAGTTCGATCAGGCGTTGTTGGTGGCTCTCGGGGCGGTGGTGGCTGCTTGCGAACCAGAGTTGGTGGTGCTGGGCGGATCGATATCGCAGCACTTGAACGCCGATTTGGCGAATCACCGGCTGGCGCTGGAGCGCATCTTCAGAGTGGCGCCCGCCTTGGTTCCGGCGCGGCTGGGGCGCTTCGCGTCAGTGGTGGGCGCGGTGGTGCTGGGGCTGCGCGAGTCTTACGCGGACCTCGGCGTCCCGGCGCAGTACCTGGATGATCTGCCTGCCGTGGGCCTGGCGGCGGAGCGGTTGTTGACGCTGGGAGCGCATCACTGAGGGGCCTCCTGGAGCCTGGGCGCGGGGCGCCGCCAGGTAACAATCCGGTAACAAGCGTGAGCGGAGGCGTGCGTGGGCTTGATTTGATTGCAATCTGAAACTAGATTGGCGGGAGTCGTTTTCCGAACGACTCGTGATTCAAAGAAGAACTCGGCCGGAGGTTGGTTTGAAGGCAGTGTTGGCAGTGGACCTAGGAGGCACCAAGTGTCACGGCGTGGTCGCCGGGCTCAATGGCGTCATCCTGTCAGAACGAAAACTCCAAGTCGGAGCGGTGGGCTCGGCTGAGCTGGCGCTACGGAAGGTGTGCGACTGGCTGTCCGAGTCCGCCCTCGGCGCCGGGCACCGGCTGACATCATTGGTGGTCGGCGTGCCGGCGGTGATCAACCCCGCGACCGGACTAGCTATGCGCGGCCCGAACATTGGCTGGGACGCCTTCGACCTAGGGGCGGCGCTGGTGGACATCGGGTTGCCTCACCAAGTGGATAACGACGCCAATCTGGCCGCCCTCGCAGAGCAACGCGTCGGCGACGCGCAAGGCGTGGCGGACTTCGCGCTGATCTCGATCGGCACCGGCGTTGGCGGGGCGGTGGTCTCTGACGGGAGGCTGTTGCGGGGGGCGCATCATGCGGCCGGGGAGTTCGCGGCGCTTGTCCCCGACTTCGCCCGGCTCGGCGAGCCCGCCGAAGGGCTCAGTGAAGTCGAGCGCGTCCTGAGCGGGCCGGGCATAAGTGAGGCGGCGCTGCGCTTGGCCAGGGCCGAAGGTCTGAATGAGTCCGCCGCCCCCCGGTCCGCCCGCGAGGTGTTCACCAGGGCTGCGGCCGGGGAGCGGCTGTCTGCTCAGGTCGTGGCGACGGCGCTGAGAGTGCTCGCCACCTGCGTCAGCGCCGCGTGCGCCGTGACTGACCCGGCGCTGGTCATCCTGGACGGCTCGGTGGGGCGGGCCTTTGAGCCCTTCCTCCCGCAGTTGCGTGAACTGGTGGCCCGCAGTGTCCCGGTCGCGCCGCGCATCGCCGTGTCCCGCCTGACCCCAACCGCAACCATCCGCGGGGCGATCTGTTCCGCGCCAAGCCAACCCGGAGGTTCGCAATGAGCCTAATAGTTGGGAGGCTGGGCAAACTGGCCTCCCGCCATGCCCTGCTGCTAATCCTGATTGCGCTGGTAGCGGTCCTCAGCGCGGCATCGCCCACCTTCCGCTCTCCCGCCAACCTCATCAACATCGTGGAGCAACAGTCCATCATCGGCGTGGTCGCGGCGGGAATGCTCCTAATGATCCTGTTAGGCGGGTTCGACCTGTCTGTCGGCTCCGTCGGCGCCGCCTCCTCCGTCTTCGGGGCTTACCTGATGGCGCAGTACGGGATAGTTCCAGGCGTGATCGGCGCCCTGGCCGTCGGCGTGGCGGTCGGCGCCGCCAACGGAGCGCTCATCGCCCTTATCGGGATCAACCCCTTTGTGGTCACGCTCGGCATGCAGGTGCTAGTCTCCGGCCTGCTCATGGTCGCCACCAACGCCACGCCGGTCTACGGAGTCCCCAACGAGTTCACGTTCTTTGGGCTCGGGCGGATCGGCCCAGTGCCCATGGCCGCAGTGATCTACGCCGTTGTTGTGGCCGCCATCTGGCTCCTGCTCAGCAAGACCGTCTTCGGCCAACACATCTACGCGACCGGGGGCAACGCCGAAGCCGCCCGGTTGGCCGGGGTGCGCACCACGCGCGTCACCATCGCCGTCTACACTTTGGGGGCTCTGACCGCTTCGATAGGCGGGTTGATCCTGCTCAGCCAAACGTCCATAGGGCAGCCATCGGCCGCAGCCGGTTGGCCGCTGGGGGCCATCGCGGCGGTGGCGATCGCAGGCGTGCCGTTGACCGGCGGTGTTGGCGGAATCCGCAACGTGGTGGTCGGCACGCTTCTGTTGGGGGTGATCTCCAACGCCCTCAACCAAGTCGGGATCTCTCCGTATTGGCAACCGGCCATCACCGGCGCCGTGATCATCGTGGCGGTGGCGATCGACACCGTCCAGCGGCGCAGGCGGACTTGACCGCCATCAGCTTGACGCCCGGCCAAACCACCGGGCGGCGTCCAAGAAAAACGTCGGCTCCGGCCGACCAAAACCACTGAAGGAATCAAATGCAACATCTAACGAAGAAACTGGCGGCGGCAGTCGCCTGTATCGCGGCCGCCAGCCTGGCCTTGACCGCTTGCGGCGGCGCCGAGACGCCTAAAGAAGGTGGCTCGCCGTCCGAATCCGAGGCTTTCACCATAGGTTCGATGATCTGGAACGTCTCGAACCCGTTCTACACCAACTTCATCAAGGGACAGCAGGACGCCGCCGCCGAGCTGGGCGCGACCCTGGTCCTGGTGGACGGGAAGAATGACATTGGGACAGAGGTCGCGGCGATCGGCCAGCTTGTCTCGCAGAAGGTCGACGCAATTTTGGTCACCCCGTCCGATGCCGTGGGCATAGCCCCAGCGTTGAGCAAAGCCGCGGAGGCGGGCATTCCGATATTCGCGGTCAACAACCGGGCGGACGACAAGGCCGCCGATGTCGTCACCTTCATTGGGGCGGACGATGTCGAGTTCGGGAGACAGCAGGCCAAGCTGCTGGTTGATTCGGTCGGCGAGAACGCCAAAGTGGCCTACATGATGGGCGCGCTCGGCACCTCCGCGCAACTGCTGCGCAAGCAGGGCTTTGACGAGGTCTTGAAAGACCATCCTGGGATCGTGATCGTTGAGGAGCAGACAGCCAACTGGGACGCGGCGGAGGCGCTCTCCTTGACCCAAGACTGGCTGGGCAAATACCCCAAAGGCGCCATCGACGCCATCGTCGACCAAGGCCCGGAAGGGGCCAACGCCGCCAAGTACGGCTACGACTCGGGACGTCAGGACGTCAAATTCATTGTCGGGGACTATCCGCTCGATGTGCGCGAAGGAATCGAGGCCGGATACATCCACGGCACCGTTGATCAGGACCCCCGGCCGCAAGGCGAGCGTTCGGTCGAAGCCGCCGTCCAATGGTTGCGTGGCGAGAAGGACAAGGTGACGCGGCCCAACGAGTACCTCCCGTTGCCGATCATCACTAAGGCCAATGTGGCCGACTACCCGCCGGCCTGGGGGGGCTGATGTTGGACGCCCCGGAAGCGAGAGTCTCCATGCGTGGGGTGCGCAAATCGTTCTTTGGCAACGAAGTGCTTCACGGCGTGGATTTCGAGGTGCGGGCCGGGCAGGTGCATGGCCTGGTGGGGCACAACGGCGCCGGCAAGTCCACCTTGATGAAGGTGCTCGGCGGGCTCTACTCGGACTACCGGGGCGAAGTGTTCCTAGACGGGCAAAGAGCGCCCCTGACATCCCCCGGGGAGGCTTTGCGGTTGGGCGTGGCGGTGATCTATCAGGAGTTCGCGCTCATCCCGCACCTCGATGTGGCCGCCAACCTGGCGTTGGGGCACGAGCCGCGCACCCGCGGCGGGAGGATCGATCGGGTCAAGATGCGTCACAGCGCCCAGGAGCTGCTGACTCGGCTGGGTTTCAGCGTGGCGCCCAATGCCCTGGTCGGCGAGCTCTCCGTAGCCGGCCAACAGCTGACCGAGATAGCGAAGGCGCTGTCGCGCGAGGCATCGGTGCTGGTGATGGATGAACCCACTGCGCGGCTGGCCCCCGCCGAACGTGAAACCCTGTTTGCGGTGACGCGTCGGCTGGCCGCGCAGGGGACAGCCGTGGTCTACATTTCGCATTTCTTGCAAGAGGTGCTCGAGATTTGCGACACGGTGACGGTGCTGCGAGACGGAACGGTGGCGGCCAGCCGTCCCGCTGACCGCTTCACTCTGTCCGAGCTCAGCCGAGTGATCGTCGGGGACAAGCCGGCGGACGCCGGCGATGCCCGCTTGGCCGGAGCTGAGGGAACTCCGGCCCCGCCGGTGGGCGCCGCTCCGGTGGTCTTGCGGTTGGATGAGTTCGGGCCGCTGGGACGCGAGCCGTCAAATCTGTCGCTGCGCGCCGGGGAGATCCTGGGAGTGGCCGGGCTGGTCGGATCCGGCAGGACCAGTCTGGTCGAAGCGATCTGCGGGGCGCGACGTGCCAACGGCGTCCTCAAACTGGACGGTGTCCCTGCGCGGTTCCGCTCGCCCGCGGACGCGCTGAAGGCCGGGGTGGTGCTGGTGCCTGAGGATCGCAAGAACCGAGGACTGGTGTTGGTCCGCCCCGTCGGCGAGAACATCGCACTCTCGGATCTGCCGCGGCACTCGGCGCTGGGACTGGTTCGCGCCGCTGGGCTAAAGGCCAAGGTGCGCGCGGCGATGGAACGGTTCGACATCCGAGCGGCGGAGGGGGCTGGGACACAAGCCTCCGCGCTGTCCGGCGGGAACCAGCAAAAGGTGTTGCTGGCGCGCGCCGCCGCCACCGGGCCCAAGGTGCTGGTGCTGGACCAGCCCACCGCCGGTGTCGACGTGGGCGCCAAAGCCGAGATCTACCGGCATATTCGCGCCTTGGCGAAGACGGGGGTGGCGTGCTTGGTGGTGAGCGATGAGTTGGAGGAGTTGTTGACTCTTTGCCAGCGCGTCGCCATAGTTTCGGAGGGCCGGGTGGTCCAAGAGCATTCGGCGGCTTCTTTGACCCCCGGTGAGCTGCTGGCGCTGATGAGTGTGAAGGAGGGGGCCTGATGCCGCTCGTGGGAGTCAAGGCCTATGGCTGGGAGTGGGCGAACCACTACGGCTGGGGCATGGTCGAAGCGGCGGCCCGCATGGCGTCCCAGGGCGTCGACTTGGCGCTGGTGCAGAATCTGATCGACCCGCTTCCCGGCAGCGCCGTCGCCCAGATTCCGCCCAAGTCCGCCTATGACGATGCCGCTTGGGTGGACGCCTTGCGACAGCACGGCGTCAGGGTCTACCAGTCGACCGCCGTAACCTTCTGCCCGGAGACCTTCCGGCGGGACCCCAAAGCTAGGCCGGTCGACCAGCACGGGCGCCAATTCAAGCCGTTCACCTGGTACTACGGGATTTGCCCAACGTCCCCGAGCTACTTGGAGTCCAAACTGGAGCGCTTCGCTGAGGCCGTGGCGGCGACCCAGCCGGACGGCGTCTTCCTGTCCTTCCTGCGGTTTCCAGCGTTCTGGGAACTGTGGTTGCCCGGGACGAGGCGAGCGGACATCCCGGAATACTGTTTTTGTGAGCGGTGCCTGGAGGTGTTCTCCGGCGAAACCGGCTTGGCGTTGCCCGCTGGCGGCTCTCAAGACAAGATCAGGGTTCTGACCCATGAGTTGCGGCGCGAGTGGACGGCATGGAAATGTCGCTGGGTCGGCGCCTTGGCGCGGCGCTTGCGCCGCGCTGCGGCCGAGGCTCACCCCGGGTGCGATGTCATTTGCAACGCTTCTGGTTTGGGCGGGTCGGACTTCGGGAACGCAGTCGAAGAAGTGCTGGGCCAGCGCTTCGCCGATTTGGACCCGGCAATCGACTGTTACGAATTGATGTTCTACTTCCAAATCCAAAAGCGTGATCCGGCCGCATGGATTCCAGCGCGCCTGGCGGATGCGCGGTCGCAAACCCAGCGCCCGCTGTTGGCCTGCTTGCAGGCGCAGGCCGAGTACTTGGAGGACGTCTACGCGGCGGGCCGCCGGCGCCGCGACATCTCCCCCGAAGAATGGAGGACAGCGCTGGCCGCAGCGGCGCGGGCCGGCACCGACGGCGTCTTGGTCTACTCGTGGAAGGACTTGCTGAACGACCAAGCGGCCGGCGGGTCGCGGGTCGCGGAGTTGCGCCGCTACCGCCAGGGCGAACTGCGGTAGCCAGCCTTGGCTTCGACTTCGCCCGCTTTCCAACTCCGCCAGCTATGTGCCGCTCAAACCGGACGGCTTTGGCCCGGCCGGTGATCTCCGCGCGTGGCCTCAAAGGAGGGTGTGGCGAGCGGGGACACCTGGGCCTTCGGCTGACCGGGTGAGCTCTGAGGACCTGAGTTGGCGCACTTGGGCGCTGTCGCCCTCGATCTGCCCCAGGGTCAGTTTGGAGGTGTCGAATCCTTCCAGGCGGCGCACCCTCGGCAGCACCCGACCCTCCAGGGAGCCGACCAAAGCGTTGTAACGCTTGACGGCCGTCTCCAGGGTGGCGCCCAGTTTGCCGA
>JAITJY010000022.1 GCA_031278675.1 Bifidobacteriaceae bacterium | reverse complement strand
CGGCCGGGGCGGGCGGAGGTGACCAACGTGGCTAAGTCTTTGTTGAAGCGGGCCGGATATGCCGTCATCGTGCTCTTTGCGTTGAGCATGTTCGTGTTTGTGCTGTTCTATGTCGCCCCCGGCGACCCGGCGCGACTGATTGCGGGCGAAAAGGCGACGCCGGAGATCTTGGCCCAGGTGCGCCAGAATCTGGGCCTTGACCAACCCATTTATGTTCAATACCTGCGCTTCTTGGGCAATGCGTTCACGGGCGATCTAGGCTTTTCCTACCGCAACCAGGTTCCGGTTATCACGTTGATTGCGGGGCGGATACCGGCGACATTTTCGCTGGTGTTCGGGGCGGTGTTCCTGTGGCTCACGATCGGTATTCCGCTGGGCATCTTGTCCGCGCGCCATCCCGGCACCTGGAAGGACCGGCTGGCGCAGGTGGTCGCTCTGGTCGGCATCAGTTTCCCGACGTTTGTGCTCGGCATGATGCTGCTTTACACACTGTATTTCCTGCCGCGACAAAATGGGTTTACGTTGTTCCCGGCGGGCGGCTACGCCGAATTCGGTGCGGGCTTTTTCGACTGGTTTATGCACCTGGTGCTGCCCTGGTTCACGTTGGCGCTGGTCACCGCTGCGCTCTACCAGCGCCTGACCCGGGCGCAACTCCTCGACGTGCTGGGCGAGGACTACATCCGGACCGCCCGCGCCAAGGGCCTGACCGAACGGCGGGTGGTTTACAAGCACGGCATGCGGGCCACGCTGACTGTGCTGAGCACCCAACTCGGTGCAGACATCGGATATTTGCTGGGTGGAGCCATTGTAATAGAACAAGTGTTCGGACTTCAGGGGGTCGGCGCGCTGGCAGTCAAGGCGGTTACTGTGCAGGACCGCCCGGTGGTGATCGGTGTGGTGTTGCTGGGCGGATTCTTCATCGTGACCATGAACCTGATCGTCGATTTCCTGAATGTGGCGCTGGAGCCACGCCTGCGGACCAAATGAACATGGAAGCTGGCTTGCGTTGGCCGATGCGCCGGCGCTGGGACCACGCCTGCGGACCAAATGACCACAACCGTGACAACAACCCTGACCACAACCCTGACCACAACCACGACTCGCGCCGGCCCGCGCCGCGCCGCCCCGCGCCGGGAGGATAGCTCAATGAACCCGCACGTCGGCCCCGCCAGGAGCGCCGCCCCGCGCGGCGCTGGGAGGATAGCTCAATGAACCCGTACTTCGTCGGCCCGTACGCCGTCACCGATCACACGATCCAGGTCCCGCTGGACTGGAATGACCCCGCCTCGCCGGCGCTTGATCTGTTTTTCCGCGAGGTCAGCGCGGCCGAGCGCCGCTTAGATGACCTGCCGCTGTTGTTGTTCCTGCAAGGCGGGCCGGGTGGCCGGGGCCCGCGCCCAGTCGACGGAGAGGGTTGGTTGGCCGATGCCGTCCGCCACTACCGCGTGATTCTCCCAGACCAGCGTGGCACAGGCCGTTCCAGCCCGGTTGACGGCGCGGTGATAGCACGCCAGGGCGGTGCAGCCGCAGGGGCGGAGTTCCTCAGCCACTTCCTGGCGGACTCGGTTATCCGGGATTTCGAGCACCTCCGGCAGAGCCACTACCAGGGCCGGCGTTGGTTCACTTTGGGACAGAGTTATGGCGGTTTTCTGACCCTGGCCTATCTCAGCCATTTCGGTGACGCGCTGCTCGGCTGCTATGTCGCCGGAGGCATTCCCGGGATCCCGCCCGCTGCGGCAGAGGTCTACCGGCGGACCTTCCCGCGGGCGAAGGCCAAGACCGAGGAGTTCTATGAGCGGTTCCCGGCGGACAGAGAGCTGGCTGGGCAGGTGGCGAATCGGCTCGACGAGGGGGATACGCTGGTGCCCAGCGGGGACCGCCTCACGGTGCCCCGCTTCCAGTCGCTGGGCTTGGACCTGGGCCGCAAGACCGGCCCTGACCGGCTCCACTGGCTGTTGGAGAGTGCGTTCGCAGAGAGCGGACGGCTCTCGCAGGGATTCTTGCAAGAGGTTGAGGCGCGCACATCCTCCGCCGTCGATCCGCTGTTTTGGACACTCCAGGAGTTCATCTACGGCTGCGAGGACAACGGACCGATCAATTGGGCCGCCCACCAGGAATTGGCGCGGCATCCGGAGTTCGCGCCGGAGGCTCGCCCGCTGTTGTTCACCGGAGAGATGACGTTCCCGTGGATGTTTGACGAGGTCAGGGCCTTGCGCCCATTCAAGGCGGCGGTCGAGGCGCTGATGCGCCGCGAACAGTGGCCCAAGGTGTACCGCCCGGAGTTCTTGGCCAGCAACACGGTCCCGCTCGAAGCCGTGGTTTACTTCGACGATCTTTACGTTGACGCCGGTCTCCAGCTTGGGACGTTGGCGGGCGTAGGGAACTCGCACGCCTGGGTGACCAACGAATACGAACATGACGGCATCCACAGCCCCGGGGTGTTCGCGAAGCTGCGGCGGCTCATGATTGAACGCTGCGGCGTCCCCGGCGCGGCGACCAGCTGACATGAAAGCGACCGTCCGCGAGCCTCAGCGCGTTGCGCGTGGCGTTGTGTCCGGTCGCCGTTGTCCCGTCGCGGCCCCGCAGGGACGGGACAGCCGAGTAACCTAGCAGTAGTTAATACTTGAAGGAGAAGATGGACGATGACGACACCCCGGCCGCTGCCCCCACATTCGGGTGAGCCGGCGCCGAAGCTAGCTGAGGTTCCTGCTTTCGTCGAGATGATTGCTCAAGGCTGGGGCGCGGCCGAACTGAGCGCCCCGGTGGTAGACGGTGCTGGGGAGGCGGCGGGACGGCATCGTGCGGCGCTTTCGCAAGCTGTTGGGCAGCGGGACGTTGTGGTGTTCGCGGGCCACGCCCCGATCCGTCTGAATGACTGCTATTACGAGTTCCGGGCCGACTCGAACTTTGTCTACTTGACGGGCTGCCAGCTTGAGTTCGGGGTGTTGGTGCTGCGGGCGAGCGGCACCGGGCATGACGCGGTGATCTTCGCGCCAGCCCCGGCCAAACCGGGCGATCCGAAGTTCTTCACGTCGGCGGTGGTGGGCGAACTGTGGGTGGGGGCGAGCCCCACGCTGGCGGACTGGTCTGCGGCTTTGGGGGTGCCGGTGCGGGACATCGCCGGTTTTGCGGACGAGTTGGGGCGCCTGGACCGGCCGCTAGTCAGCGGCACTGTGGCCAGTGGTGAGCTGGCGCAATACCAGCTTGAGGCGTCCCGGGAACTGGATGCGACCCTGGCACACCTGCGGATGTTCAAGGATGACTGGGAGATCGCTCAGCTCCGCGAGGCGGTGGATGCGTCGGTGGCGGGCTTCGGTGCGGTCGCGGCTGCTATCCCGGAGGCGATCGGGCTGGCGCGGGGCGAACGCTGGTTGCAGGCGACCTTCGACCGGCACGCGCGAACCTTTGGGAATGGGCCGGGTTATGCCAGCATTGTGGGGTCTGGGCCGCATGCGCCCGTGCTGCACTGGGTGCGTTGCGACGGTGCGATTGATCCGGAGGCGCCGCTGCTGTTGGACATGGGGGTCGAGGCCGTGAGCCTGTACACCGCTGATGTCACCCGCACGCTGCCTCCTTCAGGCACCTTCAGCCCGGCGGCGCGCCAGGTTCATGACCTGGTAGAACGGTCGCATCGGGCGGGTTTAGCGGCGGCCCAAAATGGTGCGCACTACCTGGATTTCCATTATGCGTCGATGGAAGTGATAGCTCAGGGGTTACATGATTGGGGCTTGTTGAAGGTGTCGGTGGACGAGGCTCTGGCCCCCACCGGGCAACAACACCGCCGGTACATTGTGTGTGGTGTGGGGCATCATCTGGGCCTGGATGTGCATGACTGCGCCCGCGCCCACCCGGAGCACTACAACGCTGCGTCGCTCGGCCCAGGGATGGTGTTCACTGTTGAACCTGGGGTCTATTTCCATCCGAACGATCTGACCGTCCCGCCGGAACTGCGTGGCATTGGTGTCCGGATCGAAGATGATGTCTGGCTACGTCCCGACGGCGCCCAGGAGATCTTGTCCGGTGCCCTGCCGATCAGTGCGGCTGGCCTGGAGGCGTGGACCCGCGCCCAGCAAGCCTGAGCCCCGGGCGGCGGAGCCGGGGTTAGCCTCGGCGGGAGCGACCACCTCACATACTTGAAATCACCCGCCGGGGTGAGGCGGTTTGGTTGGGCAAATCACCCGGCCAGGTGATGACGGCCATTGTTTGGCTCAGTAACGTGGCCGTACTCATTGACCCCAGTCGTGTACTTGGCGACAAACTAAGGAGGACAAATCATGGCAAATCAGATGAATATCTCGCGGCGCGGCTTCATCGGCGTAGCGGGGGCCGCAGGACTCGGCGCCTTGGGGCTTGCGGCATGCTCCCCACAAGACTCGACGGAAGAGGAGACCCCTTCAGGAGGTACGAATACCGAAGGCCCGGCCACTACCGACTGGCTCGGCGTGGAACCGGATGTCGCGGAAGCCGACGTGGTGGAAACCCTGAACACGGGTATATTGATTGTAGGGGCCGGCGCTGCTGGTATTGTCGCCGGAGCCACAGCCGCCGATTTGGGCGAAGACTTCATTATCGTCGACAAATACACTGAGCCGACCGCCCCCCACTTTGATATAGGTGCCATAAACTCTCGGTTCACCCCTCCAGGCCAGGAAATTGACAAAGGCCGACTGCTCAACGAATTGAACCGCTACGCCTCGTTCAAGAACGACGCCGACGTTTGCCGCGTTTGGATTGACGAGAGCGCCGAGATGGTCGAATGGCTAGCGGATGGGCCGTATGCATCCATACCGGAAATGACTGTCAACGTTGCCGTTGAGAACGGCGGCGACGGACGCGCCGGCGGCACTTTATACTACATGCCCGCTGAATGCCACACGTTCGTTGCCCCGAACCCTGATGGCATGCCCATTGTAAACCACAGCACCGCCCTAACGGATTTCATTGTCAGCAAGGGGCACGAGGTTCTATACGGGCATGATTTGATCAAGTTGATCAAGGAAGGCGATAAAGTGACCGGCGCCTACCTGCAGACCGAGGGGGGCATCAAACGCATCAATGCCTCCAAGGGTGTAGTCGTGGCGACGGGTGGCTATGCGGCCAACCCCGACATACTGGCGGCGCGCGACCCAATGGTTGTGGCCTGCGTGACCTCCACGAATTTCAACATGCTGAACACCGGCCAAGGCATCAAAGCTGGCCTGTGGGCCGGCGGCTCCATGGACGTGGAACCGGCGCACATGATATTCGACCGCGGACTTGTGCTGCCAGGCGTGGATGCGGGGATCGACCCAAACACCAAGATGTTCCGAACCGGTGGCCAGACCAACTTCGGCAGCCAGCCCTTCCTCAAGGTCAGCCGCCTTGGCCGACGCATCGCCAACGAGTCCTGCAACTACGATGCCATCTGCCATGCCGCTAGCCGCCATCCGGGAGGCGTATGGTGCACGATCTTCGACGCCAACATGCCCGACGACGTGCTCCGCTTCCAAACGCAAGGCTGCTCGGCCGGCACGTGGACGCAATTCGCCCCAGGCGGCCGCTCCGAAGGCCTAAGCGTTGCCGAAGTGTACGCCAACCAGATAGAGGAGGGCTTGCTCATCGAGGCCGCCACATTGGACGAGTTGGCTGACAAACTCGGCTTCAGCGGTGACGCCAAGACCACCTTCTTAGCGACGGTGGAGCGCTACAACGAGCTTTATGACCTGGGTCAGGACGTGGATCAGGGCAAAGAGGCCTACCGTCTGAGTGCCGTACGCCAAGCGCCGTTCTATGGGGCATGGTTCGGCGGGTCGCTGCTGAACACGCTTGATGGGCTGCGCATCGACAAGAACATGCAAGTTCTCAGTCCGGACGACACCCCTGTTCCAGGCCTCTACGCAATCGGCACAGCCTCAGGCAGCTTCTACTCAGGCAACTATCCGGTTTATCTGGTAGGCGACTGCATGGGGCGCAACATGACCTTCGGCCGCCATGTTGTGCGCCACCTGGCCGGCGATCTGCCGTAGCTGCGCAGAGTCAGTAAATGGGCTGAAGGGCCGGGCGCTCGTCGAGCGTCCGGCCCTTCTCCTTCTTCGGCGCGCGCCCGTAGCGCGCCGGCTTGCGATCGCATTAGCTGAGTCTTGTCGTGATCTTGCGCTCGCCCTCAGCCCAGGCCACACTGAATAGACCCCAATCGATCTTGAATAGGAGTCGGTTCGACATGGCTAAGACCCGGCAGTCTCAAACGGCGAGAGGGCATAGGACCTATCTCTTAGCTCTGAGTATCTGCCTGCTCGGCACTATCGGGTGGCTTCGAAACGCTGGCCTATACCATCAGGTAGCGACATTCTTCGGAATCGCTCGTGAACTCAACACCGCCCTACTCGCTGCGATGCCTCTCCTGGTAGTTCTTGTGGCTCGCCGCCGGCCCTCACTCCTCCGCACACGCGCCATGTTGTTGCTTACTATAGTGTGCATCGTCACTGCGACATTAGTCACACCTTTAGCCTTGGCTAGTGATAACCGGCTCTTCACGATATTCGGGTTTGCTTTGTTCGCGGCAGCCGACACTTGGCTGTACGCTATGTTGTACACGTCTTTGGCCGCGTTTGAGTCCATGCGAAGCGCCGTGCTTGCCGTCATTGTCGGCATGGTATCCAGCGTTAGCCTAACAGCGTTCTTACCCCCACCTGGCTATGTACTTTCCGCACTATTGACCGGCGCCCTCGCCCTCGCCATGGCGCCAATCTGCTACCGATACAGCCGTGGCGCCACGGACGCCATCGCGCAGACTCCTGGCACCGTGGAGCTTGAGACGTTCAACCCCGAATCCTTTCTGCGGCCAACTCATGCCCTGTTCTCCTGCATTCTGCTGTTTAATATCGCGGCCGGATACGGGCTAACACTGAACATGGGCGCATATTCTCCCTCGATAACCTACGTTGCCGTGGGCGGGATTGCCATAGTTGCGACTTGGCTGCTGCTGTGTCAAAAGCGGACGCGCGAAGACACACTTTTCTCGATTGCCTTTCTATTTGTCCTCGCCGGCATTCTTGTTTCGCCGTATCCATTGTTCGCCCGCATTGGTTTGCCGAACGCTCTGATCCTTGTTGGAAACTTCTGTTTCTCGGTGCTGACAACGCTTGTCGTCGTGGCTGTGGGGAGGCGCAACGTATTCGCGCTCTTGCCGGTATTCGGCCTTGTGCATTTTGTGGAGTTCATTGGAGTGGATATCGGAGCTGTCGTTGGTCATGCCTCGACCGGCGCCCTCGGCGCCCGTGGACAAGAGATGGGGGCGCCGTCCGCGTGGATGGGTTTCTTCTTCGTGGCTTTCCTCTGGCTGGGCTTTCGGCGCTTCAGCTTCGCAGACACGATAGAAGGTGTTATGTCCGTGGAAATTGCCCATGATGAAAGCCGACCAATAGTGAGCTTGGACGCACGCTGTGAGGAACTGAGTGATTCATTTGGTCTCACTAAGCGTGAGCGCGATATGCTGAAGCTGCTCGCTCATGGCAAAGACGCCCGTTACCTGACTGAGCATTACACGGTGTCATACAATACGGTGAAGACCCACATCAAGCATATCTACCTCAAGCTCGGTGTGCACTCCCAGGTTGAGCTAATTCGCCTCGTAGACGGTCGCGGGTGACCCGTCAGGACGCCGCAACTATTCCAGAAGCCAGCCGCCCAATACTCGCAATTCAGTGGACGGTCCCGCCGCGCGGCCAGCACAACCTCCGGGGCGCCGCTGGGACCGTGCCGCCTTGCCTGGCTTAGGGCGCGGCATCGTCCGGGGCCGCTGCTGGGGTAGGTCTGGCTACGAAGGTTGCCGCTGCGCTGGAAACGCTCCGGGAAGCCGCCGCAGTGAAGGACTTGATCGGGGCGAACTCGCCGGCGCTACGGTGCGCCTGGCGCGCCGCACGCACCGCTTCGCTTCGCTCACTTGCTGGCCGGCCGGGGCGTCATCCTGAGTGTTGGACTGGTGACTCAGATGCTAGTCATGAGCGGGCTGGCCCCACTGTAGGAGTGGGCGGGGCCTGCGGCCCCCGAACGCGCATTAGGCTTTTGGCGTGCAGATTTCGTTTGCCTCGCTTGAACCGCGTCCCGCCCTCAGTCCGCTGGATGGGCGTTACGGCCCGGCCGTGGCGCCACTGGTCGACTACCTGTCCGAAGCCGCACTCAACCGCGCCCGGCTGTTCGTGGAGATTGAATGGTTCAAGCACCTGATGGATCACCAAATTCTCCCCGGCACCCAAGCGTTAGATGGGATGGAGCGGGACTACTTGGACGGCATCGGGCAACGGTTCGGTCCTGACGAAATCGCTGAACTGGCCGCTATCGAACGTGAAACCGTCCACGACGTCAAAGCGGTCGAATACTTTTTGCAACGGCGCCTGGCCGGTGCGCCGGATGTGCTTGGGCCGTACACCGTGCTGGGTCCCGCGCTGAACCCCGTTATTCATTTCGCATTGACCAGCGAAGATGTCAATTCTTTGGCATATGCGCTAATGGTGCGGGGCGCTGTGACACAAGTTTGGGCACCGGCGGCGCGCGCCTTGGTGGATGATCTGGCGGGGCTCGCGCATGCCACGGCGAACTGCGCCATGCTGGCGCGGACCCACGGGCAGCCGGCCACGCCTACCACGCTCGGCAAGGAACTCGCCGTGATGGCGCACCGGCTGGAGCGGCAATTGAAGAGGGTTAGTGCGGCCGAATATCTGGGCAAATTGAACGGCGCGACCGGCACTTATGGGGCGCATGTGGCGGCGGCGCCAAACGTCGATTGGCCGGGCGTGTCGCGCGCTTTTGTCGAGGGTTTAGGGCTCACCTGGAATCCTCTCACCACCCAAATCGAATCGCATGATTGGCAAGCGGAGTTGTATAACGACATCGGACGTTTTGGGCGAATTGCGCATAATGTCGCGACCGACCTTTGGACCTATATTTCTTTGGGTTATTTTGTGCAGGCGCGCGGTCACGGCACGGTCGGCTCATCGACGATGCCGCACAAAGTCAACCCGATCCGTTTCGAGAACGCCGAAGCGAACCTTGAGCTGTCCGGCGCGCTCCTTGACGCGTTGGCGCAGACCCTGGTCACGTCCCGCCTGCAACGTGATCTGACCGATTCGACCACGCAGCGCAATATCGGTGTGGCGTTGGGGCATGCCCAACTCGCGATTGACAATCTGCGGCGAGGGCTCGCCGGCTTAGATGTCGATCCCGCGGCCCTGGCCGCCGACCTCGCCGCCAATCCCGAAGTCCTCGCCGAGCCCATCCAGTCCGCCATGCGGGCCGCCGCCCTGGCTGGGGTGGACGGCATGGACCAACCCTACGAGCGGTTGAAGGAGTTCACCAGGGGGCGGCGCGTCACATTAGAGCAGCTCAGAGCCTTTATTACCGATCTTGGCCTGCCCGCCGATGCGGCCGGGCGCCTGCGCGCCCTTGACCCGGCGAACTACACTGGCCTTGCCGCCGAGTTGGTGCGCGACTACCTGCCCGTGCCCCAGGACCGGTCCAACGGGGCATCCGTCGGCGCGCCTTCCGGGGCGCCTTCCGGGGCGCCTTCCGGGGTGGGCAGGGTCGGCATGGTGGGCGGCGAAGCAGCTTCCGAAACATCTTCCAAGGAGGAACACAATGATTAGTGCCGTTTACAGTGTCAAAGGGATGACCTGCTCGCATTGCGTCAAGGCCGTCCAAGAGGAGTTGTCCGCGCTGCCCGGCGTGGTGGCCGTCAGCGTCGATTTAGTGCCCGATGCCGTCTCCTCCGTCCGCATCGATTCCGGCGCCGCGCTCGACCGGGCTGCCGTAGCGGGTGCGATTGAAGAAGCGGGCTACGAGATCGTCGCTGGTTAAGCCAAGTTGAGCTCCCTAATTATCCCTTCAAGGACAATCCTGGAGCGCTTGTTGCAAAAGCTAGCTGAATTGGCCGCAGCGCAACGCGCCAACTTCAGGTCCATGGTTCTTGGGGGAATGTGCGTGGCTCTTGCCGCGTCACTTGGATGTGCTGCCAGCCAAGAAACACCGACGAGCAGCGGCCCTTTGGACTTTGGCATGAGCAATGAAGGCAGGGCGCTTTATGGTATGTGCTATGCGGGCCTGGGTACGAGCAGTTCCTTGGGCGGACTGATTGGCTGGAATTCGTCGACCCAAGAAGCGATCGTGCTTGATTCGGTAGCTATTGGGGGCGGCGCTGGCGTCGAAGCCAAAGAGAGCTACATTGTGCTGTCCCGTGATCTGGACGCTGGTGGACTAGGCTTTGGGTCTGGGTTCCGTTTGCCGCCGGTGCTCGAAGGAAACGACGCGGGTGGGTCTGTGGACAAATACCAAATGGAGTTGTGGGAGCGCAGGGTGCCGCTGAATGGGGCAGAGATCGCTCCAAGCGAATCTTTCAACCTTATTGTCGGCGTGGTCCCGGTAACCGGCGCGGGCGATAGCTCCGAATGGCTCGAAGTCCGTTACCATATCGGGTCAAGGCGATATGCCAGTTATCCAGGCATTGGTGCTGAGTTCCTCGGGCCGGATGAATGTGACTAAGCCTCGATCCACCGATCCTCGTCCACACCCCGGTGCACGCGTCCTGGCTCAACCAGATCGAGGTGTTCTTCTCCATCCTCACCCGCAAAGCCCTCACTAGCCCCCACGTCACACCCAGCCAAGCCAAGCCCGATCCACCGAAACCCCAAACCCCGACTACACCCTCAAATGCGAAGAGCCACTTTGTGACGACAGCCCTTGAGCGGCGCCTGGGCAATCGGTCGAAGCATCGAGCTCCGACTCGGTGCCGAAAGACTGAGCCTCAGAAGAGCGTGTTCACAAGTTCACGGGTTCGGTTGAACCGCTCCACTACGTCCTCCGCATGGATGTAGTCGAACGGCAGCCCTAGCAACTCGGCGTTATCCGCTGCAGCTTTCAGCACGTCACTCCGATCGAAGGGGAGTCGATCCAAGTCAATTCGCGCCAGGAGTTTCTTCGTCAGGGGCCGTTTCGAGTCCCAAAACACCAGAGACTCAATCAGCCCGACGCATTCGGGGCTGTTGAGAGCGGCGGCCACAACCAGCGCTTCCGTCGCGTCATCAAACGGTAGGAAGTAGCAGGTGTCATCCAAGACCACTGGCTTTCCATCAATGGGGGCAACCAGTCGGAAGATCGGTGTCTTGTGAAGGCCGGATACCGCCACCTTGTATGGCGCGTAGGTGTAGTCGCCGTGACCGAATACGGAGAAGCGAGGCCTGTTCCGGTAGATAGACGACTTGCGCCCATCAAGAAGCTCAGCATTGGCGGTGAGATAGGACCACATTTTCGGAGCACGGTGCTTGAGCGATGAGGTCTCCTCGCCGAAGCTGCGCTGGGGCACGATTACCCACTTGCTCAAATCGCGGTGACGGCCACGGAACACGTCCGTGCTCTTCAACAACGGGAACAGGTAGTCGGATTCGACGTCCAACTCGACACCCTTCTGAGTCATCGGTGCAGGACTCGCCACCAACTCGAAAACACTCGAAGCGTCATGCTTCAATCCCGAGCGCCATTCGTAGGGACACCTGCCGTCGGCCTCCCGAACGGCGGTGTACCGGTCCACGTCCGACACCATCAAGCCGTCGACGACGCCGAAGCGCGACGTCGGAGCCATGCCTGGGTTGAACACGTCATCGTGAACGGCGGTCACGTAGCTGCGCGTCGAATCCGTCTTGATGACCACCGTGAACCAGCAAGCGTCCACTCCCGCGTCGAACCATTTCTTGGCGTCAATCCGGTAGATGGCAGAAGCCCTCACCGGCCATTTAGCGGAGGCCGCATACTCCATCACGTTTCGGGCGACCTGCGTCTTGCACAACATGCCGAGAGTGAACGGCTGCCCCTGAAGCTCACTCAGCACCTTCATGATGATGTACTCGCACACATCGAAGTTGGCAGAGCCGAGAACCGCATCCAACCCCTTTGCGCCCTTGAAGTTCTCCTTGCGCGGCAGGTTCGAGGAGTCCATACGGTTCAGTTCCGCTGAGGTCACCCATGGCGGGTTGCCAATGACGAAGAGTTCGCTGCCCGACTGCCAATTGAGATCGTCGGCAAGGCTCATATGGAAGATGTTTCCGACCCTGACCCTGCCCCAGGTGGCAGCCTGAAGGGCATGAGCCTCCTGAATCTCAATCCCCAGCCGTTCAGACCTGGGGCTGAGCGTGGCCGCCGCCTTCAGGAAGCTGCCGTGGCCGCAGGTCGGCTCCAAGACCCTGGCCTCGCGAGGCAAGCTGAGAACTCGCAAGCAAGCAGTCGCGAGTTCGTCTGGAGTCTGAAAGTCACCGAGTTCGTTGTTAGGCACGCAGATCAACCACCTTCGGTACGGCACTGCCAGCGACTGCCGTGCTGATGGCGCGTGAGTACTGGAGCCTCCATTGCAGGGCGTTCGAGATCGTGAGAACGCCCTGTTCGGGCGTCTCGTCCAGCAACCGCTCGGCTAGCTGCCTCCGACTCACGTCGTCAAGCGGCAGATTCTTGTCTTCGAGCAGAGCGGCCAAGTCCTCGACGGCGGCATCCTTGCCAACAGCGGCGGACATGCTCTGCTCAACAACATCCCGGATCAGCTTTGTCAGGGTGAAATCCCCAGTTCTGCTCTTGTCGATGTAGACCACATGCTTGATGTCCAAGTAGGCGGCCCGCTCCTTCTGGTTATCTCGCTTGACATAGACGATGACCAGGAGGTTGTAGCCCAAGCCGTAGATCTTCTGCGTCGCAGACTTGAACGGGCACGATGACTGAGGCTGCCGAAGGGAGGTCACCTTCAGATCAGTGTCGATGGAGGGGAAATCCAGTCCGTTCGCCGCGTTGCCTACCTCCAAGTCGAACCTGGCCTGGAGGTACTCCTTGAACAGCGCCTCCACCTTCGTGCCGACTGCCTTGCCATCCGTAGCACCAAACAAGTCAGGTAGTGGCGTGTTGGACAAGTCAGACGCGAAGGCGGAGGCAGCCTCGCGGAACCCGTCCGGGGTCAGAGGTGGCAGTGACGAACTCATGCCTCAACAGTAGTCGGACGGTATGACAATTCTGGAGAGCGCCGGGTGAGAAGCCTGAGAACCGACGGATGAGAGACCCCTGCGGCCGTTGCGGTCGCGCGGAGCGACAGGCCCTTGGCTCGCATGGCCCCGACCTCGGCGATCAGGCGCTCGTTGTTGGCCATGAGGTGTCCAATGGCGGGTTGGTCACAACTGCGGGTAACGCGCGGTTTCGGCGTTTACCAGCGCTTGCGACCACCCGCCCCGGCGCCGACGCCTGACCCGGGCAGACCCCGGGCGGTGTTTTCGCCATCGGCTGCCTGGCAGACCAGGCACAGTCCCCGCCTCCCCCCGGGGCGCCCGCCTCCAATAGGAGCTAGACTAGTCAGCACTAGTCACGCATTGCGCAATAGGGTGCAACAGAAGGGACGGAACGCCCGCCATGATGAGTTTGTCGATAGCAGAGGCGAAGGCGCGCTTCTCGGGCGTGGTCCGGGCTGTCGAATCCGGTGAGGACGTGATAGTCACAAGGGGGGTTTCCAAGGTGCCCGTTGCCGCGCTGATCCCGATCACGCGGTACAAGTCCACCCAAGGCCGCACCCTTGGGCTGGCCCGGTCTTGGGGGGAGATCCGGTTCGGCGCCCAGTGGGCTATGAGCGATCAGGAGTTGCTCGAATCGTGACCAGCGCCTATCTCGCGGACACCCACGTGTTGTTGTGGGCGCTCAACTGCCCGGA
>JAITJY010000430.1 GCA_031278675.1 Bifidobacteriaceae bacterium | reverse complement strand
CTGGCCCGCGGAGACCTAGCCGACGGGCTTGTCTTCGACGCCGTGCGCATGCGTCTCGTGGAGATCGGCGAAGCGGCCAAAGGCGTGACAGCTGAGCTCGTTGCCCGTGAGCCGAATGTCCCTTGGCGCGAGATAGCCGGCATGCGAGGAGGCCCCGGGGGGAAGATCGCGGCGCGTTGACGGCTCGGGTAGGGTGCGAAAGTGATTCGTGTTGGCGTGGTGGAGGACGACCCGGCCAGCGCCCAACTACTGGCCGGGTACCTCCAACGGTTCGAGCGGGAAACCGGGGAGCGGACCCAGGTGGCGCGTTTCGCCGACGGCTTGGCGCTGTTGGCGAACTATCGTCCGGATTTTGATCTGCTGCTGGTGGACATCCAGATGCCGGGGCTGGATGGCTTCAGGGCGGCTGAGCGGATCAGAGCCGTTGACCAGCGGGTGATGATCGTGTTCGTGACGGCCACGCCGCAGTATGCCGTCCGCGGTTACGAGGTTGACGCCCTCAGCTATTTGGTCAAGCCGGTCGCTTACACGGCCTTCGCGAGGGACTTGACGCGCTGCGTGGAGCGGATGATTCGACCGGCGAACTGGCCGAGGCGGTCGCCCGCACGGAGCCCGGTATGCGGGTGGTTCGTCAAGCGAACAAGGGCCATGGCGGTGCGATCAATACCGGCCTGGCTGCGGTCACCGGCTTGTACACCAAGGTCCTCGACGCCGACGATTGGTTCGACCGCCAGGCGCTGTCCTCCCTGTTGGCCGTCTTGGCGGGATTGGCCGAGGCGACGTCATCGGTCGATGTGGTGGTCACCAACTTCGTTTACAACAACGTTGCCCGCTCGCGGCCCTGCCCGGTGCGCTACACCCGTGCCCTGCCTGCGGGAGGGCCTATCACCTGGCATGACGTGCGCCGGTTCCGCCCGCGTGAGTACTTGATGATGCATTCGTTGGCCTACCGCACCGAACTGCTGCGCGGCTGCGGCCTGACGCTGCCCGAGCACACCTATTACGTCGACTGCATCTTTGCGTTCACGCCGCTGTTCCACGTTCGCACGCTTTATTACCTTGACGTGGACCTTTACCAATATCTGATTGGACGGCCCGGCCAATCGGTCAACGAAAGCGTGATGCTGGAACGGATCGACCAACAGGTGGAGGTGGCCCGCAAGATGCTCTCCCAGATGCGTGCGCCCCTGGCCTTGGAGCCCGGCCAGCGCGCCTACCTGTTGCATTATCTTGACTTGGTTTGCACGGTGACATCAAGCCTGCTGCTGCGTTCGGGTGAGGCGGGCTGCCTCGCCCGGCGACGCGAGTTTTGGCGGGAAGTGCGGGGTCTGAGTCCCGCCCTGCACCGGCGCCTGCGCTGGAGCTTGCTGGGAACCATGATGAATCTGCCTGGTTCCTTCGGGCGGCGCACCTCGTTGGCGGGCTACCGGCTGGCCCGCCGGGTGGTCGGTTTCAATTAAACGGATGTGTCTGCGGCGGGGCTTGGCAAGCCCACCCCAGCCGTGTAATATGTCTGGATGTCAGGACAAAGATGTATCCAGGAGGATTCAATGGACAGATCCCCGGTATTCGACCTGCTTGCCATGGGACGCATCGGCGTGGACGTCTACCCCAACGAAGTTGGCGTTGACCTCGAAGACGTGGAGACCTTCCGGCGCTACGTCGGCGGCACGGCCGCGAATGTGACGGTCGCGGTGGCCCGCTACGGCCACAGCGCCGCACTGGTCTCCAAAGTGGGCGATGACGCCTTTGGCCGCTACCTGCGCCGCGACCTAGCCGAGGAATATGGGGTTGACACACAATTCTTAGGCACCTACCAAGGGTTGCCAACACCGTTGGCGTTTTGTGGTATCAAACCACCAGAAGACTTCCCGCTCTACTTTTACCGCACCCCAAGCGCCCCGGACCTGAAGATCACCGCCGCAGACATCCAGGCCCCAGCCCTGACCCACGCCATTGAAACGGCCCGGATTTTTTGGACAACGGGGACGGGGCTGTCGGAGCAGCCGTCGGCATCGGCCCAGTCGTTAGCGTATGCCACCCGGCGCAACGCCAAGGCGGCGACGGCCGAATACACGATCCTCGACATTGACTACCGGCCCATGTTCTGGCCGAGCCGCGCCACCGCACACGCTGCGATCGCGGCCGCTTTGCCGTACGCCGATGTCGTCGTCGGGAATCGCGACGAATGCTCGGTTGCGGTGGGCGAAGGTACGCCGGATGAGCAGGCCGACCGGCTCCTGGCGGCCGGTGCGCGGCTCGCGGTGGTCAAGCTGGGCTCGGCTGGAGTGTTGGGTAAGAGTGGCGCTGATCGCGTCATCATGCCACCGGTGCCTGTCATCACGGTCAACGGGCTGGGCGCGGGCGATGCCTTTGGCGGGGCGCTGAGTCACGGTCTGCTCGAAGGCTGGCCGCTGGAGCGGACGCTGCGGTTCGCCAACGCCGCCGGTGCGTACGTTGCGGCACAGATTGCCTGTTCAGCGGCCATGCCGACCGCCGCAGCGGTCGACTCACTGTTGGAAAGAGCCGAACAGGAGGCCGGGCTGTGAGCGGCAGCTACGCGGCGGCGTCCGGGGGTGGGGGTAGCGGCGGGCTGGTTGCGGGTGCGGGTGGCAGCTACGCGGCGGCGTCCGGGGGTGGCGGCAGCGGCGGGCTGGTTGCGGGTGCGGGTGGCAGCTACGCGGCGGCGTCCGGGGGTGGGGCGCGG
>JAITJY010000223.1 GCA_031278675.1 Bifidobacteriaceae bacterium | reverse complement strand
CGATGGGAGCGGAGCGGGGCCGTCACGTCCGCGGACTTGACCGCAGAAGGCGCGGTTGGAGAACGTCCGAAATCCTTTGGAAACCAACCGGGCGCTAGCATAACCGTTGTGCGTGTTGGCGCCACTTGGCAGGCGACCAGCCAACCCGCCACCGCGAATCCGCGCCAGCGCTGCCGCGCGAACCCGGCGGGCACGCACTCGAACCCCCAGAATGCCCCCAGTCAGAATTGAGTCGAGCAAATGAACACAACACGCTCAACCCGCGCGGCGGCGATCGCCGCCAGCATGGCACTGCTAATCGCCGCCTGCGGGTCCCCCACCAGCGATTCCCCCAGCAGCGAGTCGAAAACGGACGTCGCGCCGACGGGCGGCGCGCTGGATAAGACCTTCGTCCTCACCTTGCCGGCGGACCCGGGCGCGCTGGACCCGGCGCTAAGTGTGTCCAACACGCTCAACTCAATGGCCGCGTTCATCTACGATCCCCTGGTCAACGTGGATCTTGAGGGCAACGTGGTGAGCGGATTGGCCACATCCTGGGAGCAACAGGCCGACAAAGTGACCTTCACCATTAAAGAAGGCGTCACCTGCTCCGACGGCTCCGCTTTCACCGCACAGACCGCCGCGGACAACATCAACTTCGTGGCCGACCCCGAGAACGCCTCACCTTGGCTCGGAGTCGGCGTCCCAGTCGGCGCCAGAGCTGAAGCCGACGGGGCCACCCTGACCATGAACCTGGACCAGCCCGCGCCGTTCGTGCTCATCGGGCTTTCAGCTATGTTCCTGGTTTGCGACGCCGGCCTGGCCGACCGCTCGATTCTGGTCGGCGGCGCCACCGGCACCGGCCCATACACGCTCGAAGAAATCGTGCCGAACGATCATTACACCTTCAAGATCCGCAAGGAATACACCTGGGGCCCGGCGGGCGCCGCGGCCGCCGGCTCGGCGATGCCGGGGACAGTGACGATGCGCGTGATCGAGAGCGAGACCACCGCCGCCAACCTGTTGCTAGCCAAGGAAGCCAACGGCGGGGTCGTGTCTGGCGCGGACGCCGACCGCCTAGACGCGGCCGGGCTGGCGTTCATCTCATCCGTCGCCGTCACCGGTGAACAGTGGTACAACCAGGCAAACGGCCACGTCACCGCCGATCCGGCCGTCCGCGCGGCACTGGCTCAGTCCGTCGATCTGGCCGAGCTGCGCAAGGTCATCACATCTGGCAAGGGCACACCGCCGACCGTTTTCGCCACCGTCTCCCCTGCGGCCTGCCCCGGCGATGTGCTCGCGGCGCACCTGCCCGCCTATGACCCCGAAGGCGCCAAGGCCGGTCTGGAGGCAGCCGGCTGGAGCGCTGGGGCAGACGGCAAACGAAGCAAAGACGGGACCGCGTTGAAGATCATCCTGCTGCTTCCCTCCAGCATGGGCACGCCGGCGGCCGCCGGCGCCGAACTGGCCAAAGCGGCCTGGGGAGCGGTCGGCTTCGAAGTCGACGTCCAACAGTTGCCGGAGGACCAGACGGTCATGATCCTCTTCAGCACAGGCGAATGGGATGTGGCCTGGGCGACGCTCAACGTCGGCAGCCCGGACCAATTCATGCCTTTCGTGACCGGTCCCGGACCAGCCGAGAGCGGCGGCAACTTCTCCAGCATCGACAACCCCGAATACGCCGCGAAAGTCGCCGAGGCGACGAGTCAACTCGGCGCGGACAGCTGCCCGACTTGGCTCGCGGCCGAAGCTGAGTTGGTCAAAGCCAACAGTGTGACCCCGTTCGCCAACACCCTCCGAAAGATGTATCTGAACGGAGCGGTGATCGATCAATCCGTCTCTACCAGCATCCCGACCGCGATCGAGATGACCGACTGACGGCCCCCGCACCAGCCCACAACGCCCGGTCGCGGCCCGCGACGCACCCAGCAGGCCAGCCCGCGGCGCGCCCAGCAGGCCGGCCCGCGCCGAAACCGCCTACTGCTGCCGCAGCAAACTCTCATAGAAGGCGATCATGCGCCCGTAATTGGCCCAGCTAAGCGACTCGTTGGCATTGTGAAGCCGCCCCAGATCCTCACCTGTGAGATGGAACGGGGTGAACCGCAGCACGTTCTCGGACAGGGCGTGGAAACGCCGCGCGTCCGTGCCGCCGACCATCACATATGGCGTCACAAGCGCGGAAGGGTAGAACTCGTGGATCAGTTGTTCGATTGAACGGTAGAAGTCCGAACCGGGCCGCGACGCCGGTGACGGCTCCGTCTCGAGAAGCGGTTCGGCGACGGCTGGGAATCCCGTCCGGGCGATCAAACCCGCGAAATGTCGCCGCACATCCTCAGTGGTGTCACCCGGCAGAATCCGCACGTTGACGACGAACCGCGAAGTCTGCGGCAGGACGTTCGCGGCGTCGCTGGCGGACGCCATCGTGACGGCAAAAGTGGTCCGCACCATCGCGTTGGTGGTGGGGTCTGCGGCGAGTTTCCTGACCAGCAGCGGACGGAAAAGCCAGAGGTTGGCCATCACCAGACGCGTCCCGAAGCCCATTTCGCCCGCCACGTTCCGCAGCATCGCCTCGACCGGCGCGATCAGCCGCAGCGGCATCGGCCGCCGCTCGATCAACGTGATGAGCTGCGCCGCCAATCCCAACGATGTGTTCTTCAGCGGCGTCGAAGAATGCCCCCCAGCGCCTTCGACCTTGAATCGGTAATTGCTGAGGCCTTTCTCCGCCATTCCGATCAACCCCAAGGGTGCGCCCACACCCGCCAGGGCGCCGCGGATCACCATCCCGCCCTCGTCCAGCACGCCCGCGAATCGCACGCCGCGTCCCGCGAAATGCTCGACCACCTTGGCCGCGCCCTGCTGTCCGCCGGTCTCCTCGTCGTGTCCGTAACAGAAATAAACGTCGCGCCGCGGCGCGAATCCAGCGCGCATCAGGCTTTCCGCGGCCTCCAAATGGGCCATTAGCTGACTCTTGACGTCAAGCGCGCCACGGCCCCAAACCACGCCGTCCACCACCGCCCCGGAGAAAGGCGGTTGCCGCCATTCCTCCCCCGCGCCTTCCTCCACCGGCACCACGTCGTAGTGCGCCATCAGCGCCACCGGATCCAACGCGCCGCCACGGTGCCCGATGCCGTCGTCCCCGCCCGCATCCTCGCCGTCACCTTCACGGCCGGTCCCGCGGGTCTCGCCCACACCCGGCCAGCGGTAGATCAGCGCGTAGCCGTTCACCACCTCGAGTTCGCAACGTTCGTGGAACAGAGGGAAGCTGGCGGCCAGGAATTCCTTGAAGGCGGCGAAGGGCGCGAAATCGGTCGCCTCATAGTCCGCGTGGCTGACGGTGGGGATGCGGAGCGCCGCCCCGAGCCGTTCAAGCTCCTCAGCCCTGGCCGGTCCCGGGTCGAAATCCGGTGTGTCTTGAGCGGGAGCTCCGGGCGGACGGAAAGCGACGGCGCGCGCCAACACCACGCCGGCCACAACCACGACCGCGGCGATCAACGCGAGCAACACAAACAGCACAGCCGGCATGGCATGCCTCCGTTCCGAAACGATGTTCTGTCCGTGCTATACCGGCCACGGCCCAATGTCAAGCGATTCAGCCTTCTCCGATCCGGGCGGGCGTGACCATTCCTACACTTCTCCCGCTAGAGACGAGAAGTGTAGAGTTCCGCGTCCCGCGCCGCGGCCTGGGTGGTGACCGTGAGCGTCTCCGTGGCGCGTTTCCGCAGGTCAGGGGCTCGCGCTGGTTCTGGTCCCCTGGACGCCGATTTGGGTGGGCGTGACCATTCCTACACTTCTCCGGCCAGAGACGAGAAGTGTAGACTTCCGCGTTCCTCGCCGCGGCCCGGCGTCTTGACCCGAAGCCGCCTTGGGGCGCGTTGCCGCAGGTCAGGGGCTCGCGCTGGTTTAGGCCCCGTGGACGCCGATTTGGGCGGGCGTCACCATTCCTACACTTCTCCGACCAGAGACG
>JAITJY010000399.1 GCA_031278675.1 Bifidobacteriaceae bacterium | reverse complement strand
GGGGATGCGGTGACGGAGTTGCAGTTGCAGCTTCTTCTCGGGCAGGGCCGCAACCCGGCGACCGGCGAGGATTTGGGCCGCCCCTTCCTGAACCACCGCAGTGTGCAGCAGCGGGTCCGGGAACGTGCAGCCGCCCTCGACCCTGCATTGCCCGATGACGAGCGTGCAGCCGCCATGCGGCAGATCAGCGACGAGGAAGCTGCGCGCGGCACCCGCTGCACGGCCGCGGGCTACGACTACACGTTCTCGGTGCTGTAGGGACGCAAAAGTACGTGCGTGCCTCAACTCTTCTTCGGCTTACCCTGTGAAACCCAACGGGGCACGGGGGCTTGTTTGTTTCCTCTGCTCGTGGGGTCGCCGCAAGCGGTAGCCAATGCCGGTGTGGCGCCCACGCCACGTTGACAATTGACGCCCCCACGTTGTAGCGTCAAGCAAGGATTGGCTCGCCCCGAGCCGTCCTGGTGCCAGCAGCGGCGGCGGCGTTTCTGAACGCTCCACCCGCCCGCGCCGACCAAGTCAAGACTCTTGACGATGATTGGCGGCGGCAACTCGCTGACGGCTACCTCAAGGATGGAGCGACGTTCAAGGTGCGTTCCCTGCAGGACGGCCTGGAGCTTTGGGAAACTCCCGGCGGAGGGTACATGGTTGTGGAGACTACGCAACAAGCACTGTTGGAAGGCTCCGCGACAGCGTGGAGCCCGTATTCTGGGTGCACGGGCGACCTCGCATACCTTGGTCCCGGGAAATACTTCGCATACGACACACCAGGCGCTGTGGACTTGATCACGGGAGAGGTCAGCGCTGCACGTGAGCTGCGCGTGATTGCGCGGGACGCTGCAGGCATGGCCCGGGACACCCTTCATGTGGCGCCGATGGACGCGGAGCGCATATCGGCCTGGCGAACCAAGAACGACCCGACAGCAGCGGTGGCACAGTCGTCGGGAGGCGGAGGATTGACTCCTGTGAAGAGCGGCGACGTGAAATACCGGGTGCCCTCCTATAGCTATATCACAGGTTGTCATGTCTATCCGAATACCACTGGGACATGCGGATGGGTTGCGGGCTCGATTGTGACTCGCTATTGGCACGCGCGGTCTTCGGCCCGGAAACTCCTGCCCACCAAATACCGTTCTGGCACGAACCTGACTTCCAGCCCGAATTTCGCGACGTACTTGAAGGGGAGCAAGGGGGATAGCTCGGTTGCTTGGGACCTGAAGGAACGACTGGCGTGGAACGCCTCAAACCAAGGCGTCGCGTACGCCGCGTCGTGGGCTTTGGGCAACATCGGCATGTTTTCCCAAGTGGAGAGCGGATGGCCGGTGATAGTGTTCGGATCCCTGCCGGTCGGCAACAACAAGAAGGGCACGCATGCGGTGGTTGGCTATGGGACAACCAAGAGCGGCTACCTGATCACTCACTACGGATGGTCGGGCTACACCGACATTGTCCTGAATGGCGGCATAATCGGCTCAAACGCTCGGTTCAGGCTTACGTGAAGCGCATCCACATTGTGCCCCTCTTGGGTATAGGATTGCTTTTCGTGTTGGGAGGGTGCGGTTTGGGGGTGACCCATAAATCTTGCGGCGTGGAACCGGACCACGTTCTCAAAATCGAACTCTTTGAGTACCCCTGGGGGCAGGAATCGCAGACGGTCAGGCGGGCGGTGATCGTGCCCAGCGACGACAACCGCGAGGTGATCGACGAGTTGACGAGCATGTTCATCGACGTGCCGGTTACGCGATTCAAGACCGGAACCGCCGAAGAACTCGTCGGCTGTCAGGCGCTCGGCGTGAGATACCACCTTGATGACGGGAAGGCCGTGGACGTTACCCGCGTCTTTGTGGGCTACCACGACGTCGTGGTCATCTGGCCGGATGGCGGCGCGAACCACACCGAGTGGGGCGCGCCGGAGTTGGTGGATTACTTTGGCCAGTTCGGGATCATTGATGAGGTTGACGCGACAGAAGCGCCGGAGGCTCAATTGCCCGAGTAGCCTGGCCTCCCGCCGCAGTGTTTCTTCGCGCGTTGGGGTGCCGGGTTCATGAGGCCAGCCAGGCGGCATGGTGGCCCGGCTACCGCGACGGGTGCTTGATTCGTAACTATTCAGGGTGTGTTAGGCATCCAGATGTTTGGGCTGGTGAGGGTTGCGAGTGCCGTGAGCGGGGCGGTGGCGTGTTTGCGCGCGGTGGATAGATAGGATCTGATTGATGTGAAGGCGTTGGCGCCTTTGAGGGTGCGGGTCCCGCCGGAGATTTTGGCTTTGATTTTGACCATCCGGATCTCTTGTTCGGCGGCGTTGTTGGTTGGTTCCGTGTCGGGGTTGGCGGCGAACCGGAAGTAGTCGTCGGCGCGGTTTCGGATGCGGCGGGCGAGGGCGGCGTGTTTCCGGCCGAGTCTCCCGGGCGGGTGGTGGTGGAGTTGGTCGGCTCGGATGGCGTCGGCGAGCAGTTCGCGGCCTTCGGCGGCCCGGTCCGGGTGGTTGATGGCGAGGCGGAGCCCGTCGGCGGCTTGGGTCGCCCAGCACCATTCACTTTCGCGTTAGGCCTAGCGGCCAGGTAGGATCAGACCGGTGCTGATACGCACATGCCTCCCGAGTTAGGTCAATCTAGTGCCCCCGGCGGACTAACACTCGGGTGGCTCACTTGACGGCTTCGTTTTGATTCCTCAGCCCCAGGTCTCTGATCTGCGGCTTTGCGTGCGACCATGCGTCAAGCAGACGCACTGGTCTGCCGCGGCGGCCTCGTGGATTCCA
>JAITJY010000377.1 GCA_031278675.1 Bifidobacteriaceae bacterium | reverse complement strand
CCACGTCCATGGGCACGTCATCGGCGGCGAGCGTTTAGGCTGGTCACCCGCCTGATGGCAGAAACTAGCGCCGCGTTGCAGACCATCCGCGTGCCGGCGGCAGCGACCATGATGGCGCTGTTGGGCCGCGCCGACGCGAACTTGCGGGCCATTGAGGAGGCGGCGCCGGGCGCGGACATCCACGTGCGCGGGGATGTAATTACGGTGCGGGGGGAGGAGACGGCATCGGCGGCGGCGGTTGCGCTGATCGGCGAGTTGTTGACAATGGTGGAGCGGGGTGCGGGCATCGCGGCGGACGACGTGCGGCGGGTGGCGGCCATGTTGGACGATGCCGCCCACGCCCCCAGCGCTGCCGCCCCGGCTCCCAGCCCTAGTCAGTTATTGACGCAATCGATTCTGTCGAATCGGGGGCGCACCGTGCGGCCCAAGACGCTGGGCCAAAAGCGCTACGTGGACCTGATTGATTCGCACACTATTACGTTCGGGATTGGCCCGGCCGGGACCGGGAAGACGTATTTGGCGATGGCGAAGGCTGTTCAAGCCTTGCAGGCGAAGCAGGTGACGCGGATCGTGTTGACTCGTCCAGCGGTTGAGGCCGGTGAGCGGCTGGGCTTTTTGCCGGGCACGTTGGGCGAGAAAATCGACCCTTATTTGCGACCGCTGTATGATGCTTTGCAGGACATGATGGAGCCGGGTCATATCCCGCGTCTGATGGATTCGGGGACTATTGAGGTGGCGCCGTTGGCGTATATGCGGGGCCGGACTCTAAATGATGCGTTTATCATCTTGGACGAGGCGCAAAACACCACTCCTGACCAAATGAAAATGTTTCTGACACGGTTGGGGTTCGGCGCGAAAATGGTTGTAACGGGCGATATCACACAAACCGATCTGCCGGCGGGTCTTTATTCTGGGCTGAGGCGTGTGCGAGATATTTTGAACGGCTTGGACGGCTTGGCGTTTTGCGAACTAACCAGCCGTGATGTGGTCCGTCATCGCTTGGTCAGTGAGATTATCGACGCTTGGGGCGCCTGGGATAAGGAGCGTGCCGCGCCGCGCAAAAGTTTTGGGGAGGTGGGCTGAGTGAGTGTCGAAGTGTTGAATGAGACCCCAACGAAGCTAGATGAGTTGGAATTCGCCGAGTTGGGTCGCTTTGTCCTGGATTCGTTGAATGTTCACCCGCAGGCTGAATTGGTTATTTCGTTTGTCGACGAAGCAGCGATGAGCGATCTCCATGAACGGTTCATGGATGAACCGGGCCCCACGGACGTGATGAGTTTCCCGATGGATGAGCTGCGGCCCGGCGCAGACGGCGACCTAAGCGAGGAAGGCATTCTGGGCGATGTGGTGATCTGTCCCGCAGTCGCGGCTGAGCAGGCCGCCCAGGTGGGCAACAGTTTGATGGATGAGATGCTGGTGTTGGCCACTCACGGGATTTTGCACCTGCTGGGCTTTGATCATGCGACGGCGGCCGATCGCCGCAAAATGTTCACTCTCCAGCGCAAACTGGTGCTGGCGTTCCTCGCGACGCGGTGACGGCGGAGGCGGGCGGGATGACGGTTGACGGTCTGGCCGGATGGGCGCTGGGGGCCGTGGCGGGGGCGGGTCTAGCGGTGTCAATGCTGACGTCAGCCGGTGAGGCGGCGCTACAGCGCCTAGCGCTGGCGGGCGATGACGACTTGGCACACTTGCCGTCAGGGCGGCGCCGGCGCATCCGGGCGCTGACGCGAGCGGCGGACTCGACCATCCCGGCGGCGGCGTTCGCGCGGGTGTTTTTCCAGATGGCGGCGGGAATTGCGCTAGGTTTGCTGGCGGGCGCGATGGCGCAGGGCCCGGCGGCGTTCGGTTTGGCGCTGGCGGGGGCGGTGTTGGCCGCTGTGTTGGTGGCGGTGGTCCGGCCACGGGCCAGGGCGTCGGCGGAACCGGTCAAGGCGCTGACGCTGGCGGGCCCGCTGATGGCGTTGTTCAATGTGGTGCTGGCGCCGCTGCGTCCGTTGCTCGCGCGGTTCACGCCGCGAGAGATGTTGCTCTCGCCGGATGAGTTGGCTGATCTGGTAGAGAACGTGTCGACAACGGATGAGATTGCTCAGGAGGACCGCGACATGTTGTCGTCGGTGGTGGAGTTGGGCTCGACGTTGGCGCGCGAGTTGATGGTGCCGCGCACGGAGGTGGTGATGCTGGAGGAAGATAAGCCGTTGCGCAAGGCGATGGCGTTGTTTTTGCGGTCGGGGCATTCGCGGGTGCCGGTGGTGGGTGCAGACGGGTTGGATTCGGTCGAGGGTGTGGCGTATTTGAAAGACACGGCGTTGGTGTTGCAGGCCCGCCCGGACGCGGCGGATGATCCGGTCGCGACGGTGATGCGTCCGGCGGTTTTTGTGCCGGAGTCGAAACCGGCGGATGACGTGCTGCGTGAACTCCAGGGCCTTGGTACGCACATCGCGCTGGTGGTAGATGAATATGGTGGCGTGGCGGGCCTGCTCACGATGGAGGATGTGTTGGAGGAGATTGTCGGCGAGTTGACTGATGAACACGATCCGGACCCCTTGGAGGTGGAGCCGTTGGGCGATGCCGTCTATCGCGTCCCAGCCCGCCTCGAGTTGGACCAGCTCGGCGAGGTTTTCGGTTGTGAGATAGACGATGCCGACGTGGATACTGTGGGCGGCTTGCTCGCCAAGGCGTTGGGCCGGGTTCCGATCTCCGGGAATGAGGTGGAGGTAGATGGGTTGGTCTTGACTGCGGAGCGCACCCAGGGGCGCCGCAAACAACTCGCCACGGTGTTGGTGCGCCGGGCGGGGAATCGCCCAGAACCGGATCTAAACCGGTCCCCGCAAGACCGCGCTGACCGGAGCGAGGGCAGCGACAGGAGCGACCGGGCTGACCGCAGCGACCGCAGCGATAGTCGCGACCGGGCTGACCGCAGCGATAGTCGCGCCCGGGCTGACCGCAGCGACCGCAGCGATGGTCGCGCCCGGGTTGATCGCGGCGACCGCAGCGATCGCGCCGGCAGCAACGGCCGGGTTGATCGCAGCGACCGCAGCGATCGCGCCGGCAGCAACGGCCGGTTTGATCGCAGTCAGAAAGGGGCGGGTGCATTTTGGTCCCGTTAGGTACTGAGCCGGGCGGGAACCCGTTCCGGTCGGGGTTCGCTGCGATCGTTGGACGCCCCAATGTGGGTAAGTCGACGCTGGTCAACGCGCTGGTCGGGGAAAAGGTGGCGATCACGTCGCCCAGACCGGAGACCACTCGACGCCAGATCCGTGGGATTGTGGACCGGGCTGGCTATCAGGTGGTCCTGGTGGACACGCCGGGGTTGCACCGGCCGCGGACTCCGCTGGGTGAGCGGCTGAATGACTTGGTGCGCGGTGCGCTGGTTGATGTTGACGCGGTGGTGGTGTGTCTGCCCGCTGACCAAGCGCTTGGTCCAGGCGACCGGTTCTTGTTGGCGGCGTTGCCGCCCACGACCCGCCGCGTAGCGGCGGTCACCAAGACTGATTTGGTCTCCCGCCCCGCCCTGCTGGCCAAACTAGTAGAAGTAGCGGAACTAGCCGCCTCCCCCCCGTCAGATGCGCCCGCAGGGGATGCGCTCCCGGGGGATGCGTCCGCACGGGATGCGCCCCCGGGGGATGTGTCCGCAGGGGATGCGCTCCCGGGGGATGTGCCCGAAGTCGGGGCGGCCCCGGCACACCCGCAGCCGGGAGGAACCCCGGGGCGGGATGCGCCCCGGGGGGATGCGTCCGCAGGGGATGCGTCCGCAGCCCACCCGCCGCTGGCCGGGGCGGCCCCGGCACAGTCCCCCCCGGCGGAAATCACCGGGTGGGAGGCGATCGTGCCGGTTAGCGCGGTGGCGGGGGACGGCATCGTGCAATTGGAGGACGTGCTGGGCGCTTTGATGCCGCTGGGGCCGCGCTGGTACCCGGCGGGGGTCGCGACGGACGAGCCGCTGACGGTGCGGGTGGCGGAACTCGTGCGGGAGGCGGCGCTGGGCGAAATGCGGGAGGAATTGCCGCATTCGGTCGCTGTGCTGGTGGAGGAGATCGATGGGCAAATGATTTATGTGTCGCTGTTTGTGGAGCGGAATTCGCAAAAAGGAATTGTGCTGGGGGCGAAAGGCGCTCGCCTGGCCAAAATCAGGGCGGTGGCGCGGCGTCAAGTTGAGGCGCTGGTGGGCCACAAGGTGTCCCTCAAGATTCATGTCAAAGTCGCGAAAGAATGGCAGCGTGACCCGAAAGCGCTGCGCCGCTTAGGGCTTTGAGGCGAACCGAGGCGGCAGGTGCGGTCGGGATGACCGGGATAGTCGGAACGCCGGTGCGGCCCGGATGGCCGCTGCGGTCGGTGCGGTCGGGATGACCGGGACGCCGGGGCGGTCGGGGTAGCAGGCGCGCTTGGGGCGGCCGGGTGGTGGGCTGGCGGGCGTCGCGCCGTACGGGGGCGCCCGCAAGACCGTAACCTAGACGGATGGCCCCACTCTTCAATGCGCGCCGGCCGGTCGGCACCGGCTTAGGGCGCGGCGGGCGGACTGGGCGGACGGCGGGCCGGTCGTGGCGCTGGCGGCCGCAGCCGGTCACGCCGATCCAGGTCACGACCCGGGCGACGGCGTTCGAGGGCGCCCCGGGGCCGCTCACCCTGCCGGTGCGGCGGGAATTAGTGCGCCTAGAGTTGGACGGAGTTGCAACCGTGGTCCAGGTGGTCCGGCCGGAGGTGCCGGGGCGCTTCCCGGTGGTGGTGTTTGCGCACGGTGCGGGGACCGGCAACCGCACTGCGTTCGATGCACATGCGGTTCACCTTGCGCACGATGGCGTGGTGTGCCTAGTCGCCGACAAGGACCTGGCCGCCTATACGGCAACGAAACGGGATTACGGGCACATGGCGCGCCAGTACGCGGACCTCGCACGCTGGGGCGCGGGCCAGCCGTGGGCGCAACCGGACCGGGTCGGTTACTACGGCGAGTCGGAGGGGGCGTGGGTGGCGCCGTGGGCGGCTACGCTGAGTGGCGCCGCTTTCGTGGTGTTGGTTTCTGCGCCGGTGGTCACCCCCCGTGAGCAGGCGCTTTACGCTATTGAGACGTATCTTGCGTCGGTTGGTGCGCCGGCTTCAGTGTCCGATGCCGCCCTCCGCTTCGCCGGGGCCGCCTGGCCTCGCGGGTATTTCGGTTATGCCGATTTTGATTCAGTCCGTTATTTGAGTCAGCTATCTTGCCCGGTTTTGGTGGTTTATGGCACGGCGGATATTTCTATGCCGGTGGTGCAGGGTGCGGAGCGGGTAATGGCTGAGGTGGTCGGGCCGGTGGCGGTGCGTTATTACGAGGGGGCTGATCATGGTCTGAGGGTGGGTGAGGCTAAACGGGTGAGCCCGGTTTTCTTGGGTGATTTGAGTGGCTGGATTCGGTCTTTGTCGATGTTTCCGGTGGTGGCGGGGGCTGATCCGGTTCAGCCGTTTGGTGTGGTGGCGCCGCCGGAGACGGTGACGTTGGCGACTGAGGCTTATGTGGCGGCTGGTGCGCTGTTGGCGGTGGCGGCGGCGGGTTGGGGTGGCCGGGTGGGGCCGC
>JAITJY010000246.1 GCA_031278675.1 Bifidobacteriaceae bacterium | reverse complement strand
AACACCCCGGTGGCGGGCCGGACCATGCTGGGTCGCACCCAAGCGGTGTTTTATGAGGGGAAATGTACCGTGGCGGATGGACGGGTGGTGTGATGGGCCAGGCCGGGGTGATGGGTGGCGAGCCGTGGTCCGCGCGGCCGGGTGGCGGGCTGGCGGGCGCGGATCAGCCGGGCGTGGCGGTGTTGGTGCTGGAAGATGGGCGTCATTTCGTTGGCGAACCGTTCGGGGCGGTGGGGGCCACGACTGGCGAAATTGTGTTCAACACGTCGCTGACCGGCTATCAAGAGACGCTGACCGATCCGTCGTATCACCGGCAGATCGTGGTGATGACTGCGCCGCACATTGGGAACACGGGGATGAACTCGGAAGATCCGGAGTCGGGGCGGATTTGGGTGGCGGGGTTTGTGGTGCGTCAAGCGACGGCGCGGCCGTCGAACTGGCGTTCGGAGAGGCCGTTGGATGCGGTGCTGCGGGAGCAGGGCGTGGTGGGGATCCAGGGCGTGGACACTCGTGCTATCACGCTTCACCTGCGCGAACGCGGCGCAATGCGTGCGGGAATCTTCTCCGCTCACGCTGCGGTGGATGAGTTTGGGCGGCGCCGCTCGTGGGAGGAATTGACTGCGGCGGTGCGGGCCACGCGGCCGATGACGGGCCAAGACCTCGCCGGTGAGGTCACCACCAGCGAGGTTTATTGGGTAGAGCCGCCGGCCGGCCAGCCCCGTGTGGCGACCGTCGCGGCGATTGACCTGGGTATCAAAGGGATGACCCCACATTTGCTGGCGCAGCGTGGGGTGCGCGTCGCGGTGCTGCCGCGGGACACAACGTTTGCGCAGGTGGCGGCCCTGGCGCCGGATGGTGTGTTCTTTTCGAACGGTCCTGGGGACCCGGCGGCAGCTGTTGGCGAACTGGACCTGTTGCGGGCTGTGCTGGATGCCCGCATCCCGTTCTTTGGGATCTGCTACGGCAGTCAGCTATTGGCGCGGGCGCTCGGGTTTGACACCTACAAGCTGGTGTTTGGTCACCGTGGCGTGAACCACCCTGTGATGGACAAACTGACCGGGAAGGTGGAGATCACCGCGCACAATCATGGCTTTGCGGCCGCAGTGCCGACCGACGGTCCTGTGCTGAGCCCGTTCGACGGTGGCCGTTTCGGCCGGGTCGAGGTTTCTCATGTGGACCTGAATGACCAGGTGGTGGAGGGATTGCGGCTCTTAGACCGGCCGGCGTTCTCGGTCCAGTATCATCCTGAGGCGGCCGCCGGCCCCCACGATGCGGCCTATCTGTTCGACCGGTTTGTTGACCTGATGACCGCTGAGGCCGCCTAACCCGGCGGCCTGAGCGCCCGGTCCTGCCCCGAAAGTGACTCGTCTGCGCGGGTCAGCGCGCTCCGCGCAACAATATGTCCGGCCCCACTTTCCCCCACCACGGCGACGGCACAGGCGGGTGGGTAGCTAACCCGCCGATCCGGTTAGCGCCAGCACGTCAGCCTTTGATGAGTTGGAGGATTTCGCCGAAAACGTGCTCGGCTATGCCGGAGTGTCCCAGTTGGTTGATGAACGCGTGGTGGGCATTGTCATAGACCACAGTTCTGACCTCGGCGCCGAGGTCTGCCTGGTGGTCGGCATAGAGGAGGCCGTCGCCGAGCAGGCCGTCGTGGCCTGCCAGGAGCAGCAGGGTAGCGGTTGGCTCAGGGTCATAGTTAGGAGTGGTTGCCGCCGGCGAGAACAACGGGTCGGCGTAGTCGGCCGGGGCGCGGGCGTATAGGTGTCGGCACGCCCGGATGAACTTCCGCATGGCGCGGTTCTCTGGATCTGGCGCCAAATAGCTGGGGGTTGCCAGGGAACGCAAGTCGGTGACCGGGTACAACAGGGCCTGGGCCTGCGGGCGCAGCCCGTGGCGCCGACCCAGCACCAGCGCGGTGGCGGCAGCCAGGTTGCCGCCGGCACTGTCCCCGCACAGCACAATCCCGTCGGGGTCAATCCCGGGAGCATTGACCCCGTGGGCCGTCCCGCCGCCGCCAGCGCCTCCCACCCCGCGCCCGCCAGCATCCAGGCCGCCCGGCGCAGCCCCGCCCGCATCCAACCCAGCCGGGTCGCCACCGGCATCCAGCCCGCCGGGCCGCCCGCCGCCGCGCGCTAGGGCGATGACGCCAGCCGTGCATTCCTCAACCGCGCCGGGGAACCGCACTTCAGGCGCCAGATGATAGTCGATGGCGGCACACACCACGTCTACTTCCTCCGCGAGCCGGACCAGCAGATTCTCGTTGACGCGGGAGCTTCCGGCGATGAAGCCGCCACCGTGGACAAAGTAGAACAGGGGATGCGGCCCCGGCGGCAGATTCTTCCGGTAGTAGCAGGTGACCGGGCACGGGCCAAACCCAGCGTCAACGCTGAACGCAGTCCGCACCACGGCGCTCGCCGTGGGCCACCCTAAGGACCCGTCCCGCTGGGCGGGGCGCCGTGATTTGGCCAGGGTCAGCCTGACCGCCAGGTAGAACAGTGGCTGGGGCAACGCAGCAAGGAACCGGGAAGCCCGGCGGGCCGAGGCGAGCGCCTCGACCTCCTCAGGCCGCAGCGCGATCCCGCTATGGACTACCTGAGGGGCGGCCACGGCTCAGTCCCGGGGGGCTGCGGACTTGGCTTCGGCAAGGAAGCGGTCAATGGCGGGACGGTACTTGTCGATATCCCAGAAATACATGCCAACGAGGCACAAAGCGCAAACCGTCAGCGGGACACCGACTACGGCGGCGATCTCCGCGTTGATGGCGGAGGGAAGCTGGACGTCGGCGGCGCCATCGTACCCTCCGGCTGCCAACAGCCAGCCGAGCAACGCTGAACCCAACCCGGTCCCCAACTTGGCGCCAAACGATGCGGTGGAGGAGACCAAACCCTCGGCCCTCACCCCGGTCTTCCATTGCATGTAGTCAACTATGTCACCCGGGAAGGTCGCGGAGGCCGTCATCAGTGGCGCGAGTCCGGCCGCCCGGGCGGACATGGTGATCACGGCTAGTAACACGCTGGACGGGGCGGCCAGTTGGACCGCGCAGGCGATCACGCTGAGTGCCATCCCAACAAGGATGGTGTTGCGTTTGCCGAGCCGTTTGAACACGGGCGGCATCAGTGGCGCCACCACGATGATCGGCAGCAACGTGCAGGCTGATAGCACCCCGAACAGATCGACGTTGCCCAACACATCGCGGGCGAAGTAGACGTACCCGCCCATCACGCCGTTGAAGGTGGTCATCACTATGTTCAAGAACGCAGTCAGATAGAAGTACTTGGTGCGCAGCAGGAACCGCAGTGCCACCTTGACCGGGGTGCGTCCCGCGCCGGCGGCGGAATGCGCCTGGACGGGAACTTTCTCGCTGGTGCCGATAAAGCAGGTCAACAAGAACACCACCGCCAGTACGGCAAAGATCGCGGACGTGCCGGTCCAAGCTCCTTGGGCGCGGCTGCCGCCCAAGCGGTCGAGCAGTACAGGGGTCGCAAATGAGATGCCTAGAACGGCGAATAGAGTGATGACAACGCGGTACACACTGATCACCGCCCGCTCGTGCTGGACCAGGGTGATGCGGGCCAGCATGGCGTGGTAGGACAAGTTGACGGCCGTGTAGCAGACCACCGCCAGCAAGAAGTAGGTCGCGAAGACGTAGCCGTTCTTGGCCACCGGGGACCAGGTTGATGGCACGTTGAAGACTAAGACCAGCGACAACGCGAGTGGCCCGGCGCCGAATGCCACCCACGGCCGGGCCTTCCCGAATCGGGTCCGGGTTTTCTCGATCACGAGTCCCATCACCAGGTCGCTGCCCGCATCGAACACCCGCGTGAAGAACATCATTGAGCCGACGAATGCCGCCGAGATCAGCGCCGAGTCCGTGTAGTACAGCACCAGGAACGACGACGTGAACGTCCACACGAAGTTGCTCCCCACGTCCCCAAAGCTGTAGAGGATCTTCTCCCGCAACGAGGCACTCGCCGTGCCATTTCCCTTGCCCGATGCCGCGCCCGGCTTACCGTTCGGCGCCGCCCGTTCCGCAGCCCCCGCCGCGTTGCCCGGTGCCGCGCCCGGCTTACCGTTCGGCGCCGCCCGTTCCGCAGCCCCCGCCGCGCTGCCCGATGCCGCGCCCGGCTCAATACCTTTTCCCTTGCCCGATGCCGTGCTCATGGTTCCCTCCCAGCTCACTTGAAGAGCAGGCCCAGGCCCTTTTTGCCCCGGGCCGCCCGGTTTAGCAGTTCGGTCAGCCGCACGATCGCCTTGGTCGGCAACTGGTTGCCGGTCAAGGCCAGGGACCGCAGCGGCATATCGGCGAAGCGAACAGTCAGTTGGGTCGCGATTTCTTCCGGGCTGCCCGGTAGCTGTCTTAGGAAACTGGATTTGATAAAAGGCTTGACGAACTTGATCAGGGCCGCCTTGGCGTCCGGATAGGAGGTGATCTCACCGATGGAAGTGTTGAGGTCGAACGTGGGATAACGTGGCTGCTCGTTGGTGAGTGTGATAGCACCGACCAACCGGATGTCCCGCGAGGATGCGGCCGCAGCGACCTCGTAGGTTCCCGGATCGACCAGCCAGGCGGCTGCGGCCTCGTCGTAGCGGGCGAAGGCGTCAGCGCTCAGCGCGAAAGATACCGTCTTGGTCTCGCCTGCCTCCAGGAACACTTTCGCGAAGCCCTTGAGTTCTCGTTTGGGCCGCAGCACGCGGCAAACCGGGAGCGAAATGTAAAGCTGGACCACCTCGGCGCCGGCGCGCGCACCGGCGTTGGTGACGTCAACGCTGACGGTGGCGGAGGCGGCATCGTCCATCGCGGCGGGCGTGACCTGAAGGTTGGAGTAGACGAAGCTGGTGTAGCTAAGCCCGTGCCCGAAGCAGAACTGCGGCTCCAAACCCTTCGCGTCGTAGTAGCGGTAGCCGACCATGATGCCTTCGGCATAGACGGTCTCGCGGGCATCGGATGTGAGCGCTTTGATGCCGGGCGTGTCCGCGTAGCGCTGCGGGATGGTCTCAGCAAGTTTCCCGCTCGGATTGGTATCCCCGAACAGGACCCGGGCCAGCGCATGAGCGCCGCCTTGGCCGCCCACGTAGGCTTCGATGATGCCTTTTGCTTGGTCAGCCCACGGTAGTTCGACTGGTGAGCCGTTGTTCAGGATCACGACGGTGTTGGGCTGGACCGCAAGCACCGCGCGGACCAAGGCGTCTTGGCCGGCCGGCAGGCGCATATCAACCCGGTCGAAGGCTTCTGATTCGATGGTCTCGGGCAATCCGACGAATACCAGGGCAATGTCGGCTCCCTCGGCGCAGGCCGCTGCCTGGGTGATGAGGGCCTCGTCCGGTGTGTCCGAAGGCGAGGCCGGAATCTCCAGCGAGAAGAACTCGTCGTTGGCCTCTGCGGCGTACCCGGCGGCGTAGCTGACCTGCCACGCGTCGCCCGCGCGGGCCTTGATCTCATCCAGCGGCACGTCATAGCGGTAGACATTGACGTTTGAACTACCACCTCCCTGGTACCGGGGGTAGCGGGCGAGCGCCCCGATCACCGCGAGGTGCCGCGCCGGTGCGGACCCGGCCCCGGCGGGCGTGGCGGCGGCCTCAGCCCCGGCAGGCATGGCGGCGGCCTCAGCCCCGGTCGAGCCTGCGGGCTCAGCCCCGGCGGCGCCCGCCGGTGCGGACCCGGCCCCGCTGGGCGCGGCGGCGGAGGCGAGCGGGAGGAGCGCGGCATCGTTCTTGAGGAGGACAATGCACTCTTCGGCGAGTTCGCGGGCCAACTCGTGGCGCGCCGTGTGGTCAATGGCGGGCGGCGGCGAACTGTGCAAGTTCTGGTGGGCGGCGAAGACGAAGCGCAGCACACGGCGTACGGCGGCGTCCAGTGCGGCCTGGTCCAAGCGGCCATCCTTGACGGCTTGGATAATCCGGCCATCGCCGTAACCGTAACTGGACGGCATTTCAAGGTCCAGGCCTGCGGCAATGGCGGCCTCGCGGGCGTTGACGGCGCCCCAGTCGCTCATCACAATCCCGTCGAAACCCCATTCGTCGCGCAGGAGATTGGTCAGCAGCCAGGGGTTTTCGGTGCAGTAGACACCGTTGATCTTGTTGTAGGCCGCCATAATGCACATTGGCGCCGCTTCTTTGACGGCAATCTCAAAGCCGCGCAGGTAGATTTCGCGCAGCGCCCGTTCGCTGATGCGCGCATCGATGCTCATGCGTAGGTATTCCTGGTTGTTGCAGGCGAAATGCTTCAGGCAGGCGCCAACGCCTTGGTTTTGCACGCCGCGGACATAAGCGGCGGCCAATTTGCCGGACAGGTGCGGATCTTCCGAGAAATACTCGAAGTTTCGTCCGCACAATGGGGTCCGTTTGATGTTCATCGCTGGCCCCAGGATCACCGCCACGTCCTCTGCCAGGCATTCCGTTGCGATCGCCTCGCCGATCCGCCGCGCCACTTCGGGGTTCCAGCTTGAGGCGGTTGCCACATCGGCCGGGAAACAGGTGGCTTTGCCGCGGGCCAGCGCGTCGTCGCCGAGTTGGTGGCGCAGTCCGTGCGGGCCGTCCGAGACCTCCACCGAGGGGATACCCAGCCGTTCCACCGGCTTGGTGAAGTGATCGTTCAAGCCGGAGCACAAGCCCGCCTTTTCGGCCAAGGTGAGTTGCGTGATTATGTGGTCGATGTCGCGTGGCGCGGTTTTCGCGTCCCGCCGGGTGCCGTGGCGCGCGCGGGCATCTGCGTCCGGCAATGCGTCTTGGGCTGACGGGGTGGTGTGGTGGATCGGGGCGTCTTGGTCCCGCCGGGTGCCGTGGCGCGCGCGGGCATCTGCGTCCGGCAATGCGTCTTGAGCTGACGGGGTTGTGCGGTGGATCGGGGCGTTCAGGCCTGGCGGGGTGGCTGGCGTCTTGGGCTGTGCCATTGATGCTCTCCTCTTTGAGTCGCGCACGAAGTGCGGTGCGCTTGGTGGTCTGGCGGCGAACCAAGCGTTTTGGAATGAACATTCCAACTGGTCCCTGACGCTACCCGGCGCTGACGGCTCTGTCAACACTCGGTCGGCCGTGCGGGCAGGTGGTGGCCTGGGCGACGGCTTCGAGCGCCCAGCCACCTGCGCGGGCTCGCCAAACTGTCCGGCCGTGGGCTGGAGCGCCCAGCCACCCGTGCGCGCTCGCCAAACTGTCCGGCGCCGGGTTGTGGCCCGGGCGGCAGCCTGGCAGGATGTGGCAAAACCGAGGCGCTGGTGAGCGCGCGGCAGGCTTGAGTGACAAGTGAATGACCGGACGGAAAGGCCGACCAATGGGTAAACGGGAAGACATTTTGGATGCAGCATTGCGAATCGTCTCGCAGGACGGTATTCAATCGCTAACCATGGCCAAAATCCAGGACGAGGCCGGGGTCGGCTCCGGCACAATGTACAACTACTTCGACGCCAAAGAAACGTTGCTCCGCGCGTTATACGATGACGCGATGGAGCGGATGAATGGCGCCGTTCTGGCGGGGTATGCACGCACCGGAGACATCAAAGCCGATTTCGACGAGTTGCTGCGTCGCTTCTTGAACTACAGCATCGAGCACTTCGATCAGTTCAACTTCACCAACCAGTACGCTTTTTTCGCCCGGACCGCCGTCGATTCCGAGGACCTGGAAAACCCCGCCCACATCTTTGGTGTGTCCAGGCAGATCCTGGCCTCAGGTCAGGCCCAAGGACTCGTCAAAGAAGTCGATTTCGCGCTGCTGCAAAGAATTGTCGGCGGCGTGATAGTGGCAGTGGCCGAAAGCTTCTACCTCGGGGGTTTCCCCCCCGATGATCAATTGAAAACCAACGTCCTAGCGTGCTGCTGGGACGCAGTCCGAAGATAGCAACCCGCCAGGACGCTGGTTCTCAGCCGCGCGAGGCGCCAGCACACCAGACCCTAAGCAAAAGGGTTGGGGGGACGGCATCGGGCAATGGCGGTGCGGACTGCTGCGCTGGGGCAAGGGGGGACGGCATCGGGCAATGGCGGTGCGGACTGCTGCGCTGGGGCGAGGGGGGACGGCATCGGGCAATGGCGGTGCGGACTGCTGCGCTGGGTCTGTGCCCGGTAGACTCGCGGTGGTGGTCTACCTGGCCGCCGTTGGGCGGGACTTCGGGGACTAGCCGGAAGGGAATGTTATGCGTATCGGAGTGCTCACTGGTGGGGGAGATGTTCCCGGTTTGAACGCAGCCATCCGGGCTGTGGTCAAGCGGGCCGAGATGGAGTACGGCCATTCGATGGTCGGGTTCCGCAACGGCTGGCGAGGCGTGGTCGAAGGCGAGATTGTGCCGCTGACCAGGGAAGACGTGCGTGGAATCCTGCCGCGTGGCGGCACCATGCTGGGGACCGCCCGCTACCATCCACACAAGAACGAAGGCGGGATCGATGGCGTCTTGTCCACCCTGGAGGCCGAACGCGTCGAAGCGCTCGTCTGCATTGGCGGCGATGGGACGCTGAAGGCCGCGCACCGGGTCGCAAAGGCCGGCATCAAGATTGTGGGCATCCCAAAAACAATCGATAACGATGTCGAAGGCACCGACCTATCAATCGGCTTCCACACCGCAGTCAACATTGCCACCGAAGCGATCGACCGGCTGCACACCACCGCCGAGTCCCACAACCGCGTGATGATTGTCGAGGTCATGGGTCATACCGTCGGATGGATTGCCGTCAACGCTGGTATGGCAGGCGGGGCCGACCTGATCATCACCCCGGAGCAACCATTCGACATCGAGGAGGTGGCCCGGTTCGTCCGGCGGCGGCACCGTTCGCATGCCAACTTCTCCATCATCGTGGTGGCCGAGGGCGCCGAGCCAGCCGAGGGCACCGACCTCCAGTTCGCCACCCAAGTCGACGAGAAGGGCCGGATTGTCGCCGGTTCCATCGGTGAACGCCTCATGGTTGAACTGCGTGAACGCACCGGGTTCGACGCCCGCCTGACCGTGCTCGGGCACGTCCAGCGCGGCGGTACGCCCACCCCGACCGACCGCATCCTGGCCTCCCGGTTCGGCGTGGCCGCAGCCGACGCCCTGTCCGCCGGGGAATACAACGTCATGACCGCCGTGCGTGGCGAGGACATCGTGTTGGTGCCCCTGGAACAGATCGCCGGCAAAGTCAAACAAGTTCCCCAAGAACTAGTCGACGTGGCCCGGGCCCTCTGGTAGCCCTGAGGTGGGACGCACCGGGTAGCGGTACCGGTTATCCGTACCGGTTATCCGTACCGGTATTCGACTCCCATGGTTGGGCCCGGGTAGTTCCAGCTTTGGATTATGGTGTCGCCCGCAACGATTCGGCAGGTACCGCATTCCAAACAGCCCGCATAGTCGAACGTTTGCGCCCCCGACTGATCCACCTGATACAAGGCGGCCGGACAAACCCGGACCAGCTTCCCGAACTCGGCCGGAGCCGGATCGAGGACCAACTTGATGTGCGGATTCCCTTCGTCCACCTCATATTTGTTCAGCGCCAGATACCCGGCCACATTCACCGTGATCGGTTTCAACTCGCTCACAGCGCCCTCACCCCTCTCAATGCGTCACTCGCCAAGTGACCAAGCCCAACCCGTCTCAATATCGGCATGACCGCCTTACGCAGCGGGCGCACCGGGCGCCCATCCACCAGGAACAGTTCCCGCATCACCGCACCGGCCAGTTCCGGATAGGTGTCAAACATGCGGCTAGTGTGCTCCATGAACGCCGGGAACCGGCGCAGCGTCCGCAGGTCTTTCAGCACAAAACTGTCCTGAAGTGCCCGTTTGTAGCCGGCCAGCCCTTCGGCTGACGTGTCGCCCGCATCCAGGGCGGCTTTAGCCGCCTGACCCGCATGCATACCCGCCGCGATCGCCAAATCCATACCGCGTACCGTGTAGCCCGCATTGACGCACATCATGGCGTTCTCTCCGGCGAGGAGCACGCCATCGGCCACCAACGGCGGCATGGCGTCGAAACCGCCCTCCGCCACCAGGTGGCCCGAATGCTCTACCACTTTGCCGCCCGCTAACACCGGCGCCAGCGCGGGATGATTCTTGAAGTCCTCCAGCATCTGATAGACCGGCGTATCCGCCTTCACCAGGTCCGCCACCGTCGCGACCAGCCCCACCGAGATGGTGTCCCGGTTGGTGTAAAGGAAACCGCCGCCGACCCGTCCATGGGTCGCATCACCGACGAACAACCAGGCTGCGCCTTCGGACTCGTCCGCGACCTGGAACCGGTCGGAGATCACCTGGGCGGGCAGTTCGACCACCTGTTTGACGCCAACCGCCACCTGATTGGGCGCCGGTCGGGGCGCCCCCACCGCCTGGGCCGATAGCAACGAGTTGACGCCATCGGCCAAGATCACCACGTCGGCCGTGATTTCGTCATCGCCGGCCCGCACGCCGCTGACCCGCGAACCGTCCTTGAGTAGCGATTCGACCGCGATGCCAGCGATCGCCTCGGCGCCGGCTTCTTCCGCGCGCTCCGCCAGCCACGGATCGAACCGGGCCCGCAGCACCGAATAGGATTCGCCGCGCTCGGTGCGCATCGCTTGGTCACTGGCCTCGATAGTTACGCACGAATCGGGCGCCAGCAGCGAAATTCGCTCCCGGGTGATCCGTCGCTCCAACGGCGCCGATGACGTGAAATCCGGAAACACTTGACGTAACGAATGGGCGTACAAACGTCCGCCAGACATATTCTTTGCGCCCGGGAAGTTACCGCGTTCGACGATCAGCACGCTCTTCCCGCCACGCGCTAATTCATATGCCGCAACCGGACCGGCGCAACCCGAGCCCACCACTATCGCGTCGAAATCCGCCATTATCTACTCCTTTCTTGGGCCACGCATAGGGGAGGCCAAAGCTCGGTCCAAGGTAAGTGCCAGTTATGCGGAGCCAGCCGAAAATGCTCGTTTCGGCGCGGCCATCAGTGGCCGCGCCCCGCTCCGTCAGTGTAGCGGTGAGGGGCATAGGCCACAGCCCTGCTTTTCGCAAACTCTCCATTTCCTTCATCTTTGCTCCATCTAGCGACGCGCAAACTGGGTGCGGGGGGCAGCGTAGTCTGGCGGACGGCGCGCTGGCTGGGACGGGGACAGGCGGGAGGCGGCGGGGGCGGCATCGTCTGGCGGACGGCGCGCTGGCTGAAGGAACAAACCTGGCGGGCGGCGCGTTAGACTGGGTGTACAACTACACAGAGGGGCTGATCGGTTTCGACGGGGATCGTCGATTCAGGAGAAGCGGGCCGAGGAGACGTGGTTATCTCGTAAACGCTCCACGTGAACAATAAGTGCGAAATCTAACCGCACCGGCTTCGCCCTCGCCGCCTGAGGCGAGAGGCCTGCCCGTCAACCCAGGAACGGCTGCGGCCTGGGAATTGGCGTCGTAAAGTAGCCCACTGCCTCATCGCTGCGTTGTCCGGCGGTGGGGGACACCTAGACAACTGAGCCCGGCGGCGCGTCGCCAACAACAGCGCCGGGGCTGAGAAAACCATCTGTTGGCTGCGCCCGGAGAAGACCTGTGCTTTGGTTCTCGGACGGGGGTTCAATTCCCCCCAGCTCCACTTTCGTTCCGCCGCCCGCACTCGAACCACGGCGCAGCGCCTATTGGCATTGCTCCGCAATAGCGCCTCCGGTCAGCTCCAC
>JAITJY010000239.1 GCA_031278675.1 Bifidobacteriaceae bacterium | reverse complement strand
GAGGCCGGTTGGACGCCCGCCTCATTCAAGATTTCGTTCCTGCGCGATACCTCAATCGACTTGGCGTTCGCGGGGCGGACACTCGGGATTGTGCTGTTCGTCATCTGGGCTAACTTCCTGATCACGGCCTGGACCAACGCTGTCAACTTGACCGACGGGCTGGACGGGCTGGCGACGGGGGTCGCGGCGCTGGTGTTCGCCGCATACGTGATTGTGGCGCTGTGGGGGATATCCAACATCTGCGGCGGTGGCGCGACACACTGCTATGTGATGCGCGATCCGCTCGATGCGGCGATGGTCGCAGCCGCGATCATGGGTTCATGCGCTGGATTCCTCTGGTGGAATACTTCGCCGGCCCACATCTTCATGGGTGACACCGGTGCGTTGGCGCTGGGTGGGGCCTACGCCGGCCTGTCGATTGTGACGCGCACCGAGATCCTCGCGGCTGTAATTGGCGGTCTGTTCGTCATAATCGTGTTCAGCGACGTGATCCAGATCGCCTGGTTCAAACTGTCCGGCGGGAAACGGGTCTTCAAGATGGCCCCGCTGCATCACCACTTCGAGTTGTCCGGTTGGGGCGAGGTCACCATTGTGATCCGGTTCTGGCTGATCGCAGCCCTGTTTGTGGCCGTGGGCCTGGGATTGTTCTATGCCGAATGGGTGGTGGCACGGTGAACTGGTCGGCGCTGCGCGTCGGTGTGGCCGGGCTCGGCGTGACCGGCCGGGCCGTCGCTGCCGCCGTGGCGCCGCGGGGCGCCACCCAGGTCCAGACCGACGACTCGGCGACGGCGGATCAGCTAGTCGCGGATTGGGATGCTGATTGGGATGCTGGTCGGGACGCTGGTCGGGACGCTGGTCGGGGCGCTGGTCGGGATGCTGGTCGGGACGCTGGTCGGGACGTTCCGGGAGGCGTGGCGTTGGGGCAAGACGGGCCGGGCGCGGCGGGCGGGCCGGGCGGGGCGGTGTCGCGGCGGATCGCGCCGCGTGGTGCGGTCTTGGAGCAGGTGGCGGCGGGGGGCGTGGTCCGCCCCGACCAGGTGGATGTGGCCGGTTTGGACGTGCTGGTGGTATCCCCGGGCTGGGCGCCGCACGCGCCGTTGTTGGTGCGGGCGCGGGCGGCCGGAGTGCCGATCTGGTCTGAGGTGGAACTCGCCTGGCGGCTCCGGGCCAACCCAGCAGCTACTTGGTTGGTAATTACCGGGACCAACGGCAAGACCACCACGGTCCAGATGCTGGAGGCGATCCTGCGGGCCGCAGGGCGGCGCGCCCAGGCGGCGGGTAATGTGGGGACGCCGCTGATCCAAGCGGTGGCTGATCCAACCATAGAAGTCTTCGCGGTGGAATTGTCATCATTCCAGCTGCATCACAGTTATTCGCTGCGCCCACTGGCCGCCGCAGTGTTGAACATTGCGCCTGACCACCTCGACTGGCATGGCTCGATGGAGGCTTACACGCAGGCGAAGGGCCGCGCCTTGGCGGGAGCCAGTCGCGCTGTGATCTATAACGCGGCCGATCCGGCAGCGCGCCGTTTGGCCGAACAGGCTGAGGTGGCCCGCGGGGTGCGCCGGGTTGGTTTCACCTTGGCGGCGCCCCTGGCGGGTCAGGTGGGCCTAGCCGACGGGTTCCTGGTGGACCGTGCGTTCTACGAGCGGGGCAGACGCGGTGCGTTGGAACTCGCCTCGTTGGAGGACTTGATGCATTTGGCCGCGCCGTCGGGCCGGCTCGCCCCTCACGTGGTCGAAGATGGGTTAGCTGCGGCGGCCTTGGCCTTGGCGGCTGAGGTGGGTTCGGACGGGATTGGGTCAGGACTGCGCGCCTACCGGCCTGGTGCGCACCGGTTGACGGAGGTCGTCGAGGTCCAAGGAGTGCGCTTCGTCGATGATTCGAAGGCGACCAACGCCCACGCCGCTGCCGCGTCGCTCGCTGGGTTTGCGCCCGGCTCCGTCGTGTGGCTGGCCGGTGGGTTGGCGAAGGGCGCGCGGTTCGACGACCTGGTGGCGCGCCGGGCGGACCGCCTGAAAGCGGCCGTCCTGATAGGGCGGGATCAGACCGCGCTCGCGGAGGCGTTGGCGCGCCACGCACCGGAAATCCCGGTGGTCACCGTCCCAGATCTTTCCCCCGTGGACGATGCCGCCCAGCCAGTTCCAGCCGCCACCCCCAGTTCGGCTGGGGTGTTGCCGGGCGCCGGGCCAGTTCCAGCCGCCACCCCCGGTTCGGCTGGGGTGTTGCCGGGCGCTGGGGCTGGTCCCGCATCGCGCGCCATGTCTGGCCGGAGCGTGATGGACCGAGCAGTCGCCCAGGCGGCGCGGCTCGCGGCGAGCGGCGACGTGGTGCTGTTGGCACCGGCCAGCGCCTCGATGGACCAGTTCAAGTCATACGCGGAGCGCGGTGACTTGTTCGCCGAGGCGGCCCGCCGCCTAGCCTGCGGCGGAGGGCCTGACGGGAACGGCGGCGGAGCCGGTGGCCCGGGTGGCAGGGCTGCACCCGGGGGGACCGCTGGCGGGAGCGGCAGCAGGAGCGGCAGCAGGAACGGAAGCGGGAACGACGGCGGCGGAGCCGGTGGCCCGGGTGGCAGGGCTGCGCCTGCGGGGACCGCTGGCGGGAACGGCGGCGGGAACGGCGGCGGGACCGGCGGCCCGGGTGGCAGGGCTGCGCCCGGGGGGACCGCTGCCGGGAGCGGTGACGCGACATGTCAGGGGGCCGGTGCCCGGACGATTAACGAGTCCGGTGCCGACGTGCGCGCCGGCCAAGGGGTGGGGCGATGAGTGCGGCACGGCTGCGGGCGTTGGTCACGTCCTATTACATGATCTTGATTCCGGTGGTGGTGCTCACCGTGCTGGGCCTGGTCATGACCATGTCGGCGCACACCGTGGTCGCATTGAACCAGGGCGAGAGCCCGTACCGGGCAGGATTGACCCAGGCGGCGTACGCCGTGGCCGGGGCGGTGTGCGGCGGGATCCTCGCGCACACCCACAAGTTGCTCGGGCGGTGGGTGGCTTGGGGAGCGCTGATCGCCGCCTTGGTGGCGCAGGGGCTGGTTCTGTTCACACCGCTCGGTTTAGATCAGTACGGCAACCGTAACTGGCTGAGGATTGCCGGTCAGTTGACGGTCCAGCCATCGGAGTTCGTCAAGTTTGGCCTGGCCTTGTGGCTCGGCTCTGTGCTTGCGAACAAGTGGCAGACGTTGAAGCGCTGGTCAGACCTCGCGCTGCCGGGACTGGTCGGGATCGCGGTGGCGGTTGCCTCGGTGATGGCCGGTTCGGATGCGGGGACCGCGCTAGTCCTGGGTGTCATGTCGCTCGGGGCGTTGACGCTGGCTGGGGTGCCTTGGTCCAAGCTGGTCACAGTGTTTGTGTCTGCGCTATTGGCCGGTCTGGCCGCAGTCATGGCGTCGCCGCACCGGCGCGAGCGGATAGCGTTGGCCTTGGATCCGGATTCTTGCCGGGACAGCACAGATGCCTGCTACCAGATTCTCCAAGCGCGCTATTCCATGGCCTCGGGTGGCTGGTTCGGTTCTGGTTTGGGTGCGTCCCGCGCCAAATGGGCCTATCTGTCGCAAGCGGACTCGGACTTCATTTACGCCATTATTGGCGAGGAAACCGGATTGCTTGGCGCTTTGACCGTGCTGATTTTGTTCGGTGTTTTGGGTTTCGGCCTGTTCCAGGTTGTCCGCTTGCACCCGGACCGGTCGGTGCAGATCGCCGTCGGTGGGATCGCCTGCTGGATTGAGGGCCAGGCGCTGATCAATGTTGGGATGGTCATCAAGGTGTTGCCGGTGATCGGCGTTCCACTGCCATTCGTTTCTTCTGGGGGATCAGCCCTGGTGGCCTGCCTTGCTGCGATTGGTGTGGTCTTTGGGTTGATGCGTACTGATCCTGAGGTCGCCAGTGCCTTGGCCTGGCGTTCGAGGCGCTCCCGCCGGGTCGCGGCAATCCTGCCGGCGACGAGTCTGACGGCCCCGGCCGGAGCGACGCCTTCCCCCGGCGGCGTAGCCGCCAACGTGGTCCGGGGCTCGGCCGTGCGGGGCGCCGCCGCGAGCGGCGCGGCCAACGCCATGCGGGGTCCGGCTACCCGGGGCGGCGCCGGAAACGGCGCGGCCAACGTCATGCGGGGTTCGGCTACCCGGGTCGGGGGCGCCGCCGGAAACGGCGCGACGAACGTCATGCGGGCTCCGGCTACCCGGGCTGGCGCCGGAAACGGCGCGACGAACGCCATGCGGCCCCCAGCTACCCGGGGCGGCGCAGGAAACGGCGCGACGAACGCCATGCGGGGTCCGGCTACCCGGGGCGGGGGCGGCGGGAGCAGCGCCGCGAACGTGGAGCGGGGCTCGGCCAGCCGGGACGGCGCTCCTGACACTGCGGCCAGCGTTACGCGGGGCGGTGCTGGGGGCGGACCAGACGGCATCGGGCAGGGGAAAAAACGCCGGACTAACGGGGCGGCGCCGGATCGAGGCACCACCCGATGAAGGTTGTTTTGGCTGGTGGGGGTACTTTTGGGCATGTCGGGCCGTTGCTCGCGACGGCGGCGGAGCTGCGGCGGCGCCGGCCGGACGTGGCGCTCCAGGTGGTCGGCACGGCTGAGGGGCTGGAGGCCCGGATGGTGCCGGCGGCGGGGCTGGAACTGGCCGTCATCCCGAAGGCGCCGTTCCCGCGGCGGCTCGGGCGTGAGGCGGCGCGTTTCCCGGCGCGGTGGGTGCGGGCGATGCGGCTCGTCAACGCGCTGATCAGGGATTTTAGGCCGGATGTTGTGGTCGGCTTCGGGGGTTACGTGTGCCCGCCGGCCTACCGGGCCGCAGTTTCGGCGGGCGTGCCGGTCGTGGTGCACGAGGCGAACGCGCGCCCCGGCCTCGCCAACCGGTGGGGCGCGAAGCACGCGGCGGCGGTCGGGGTCGCGTTCGCGGGCACGCCGTTGCCGCACGCCCGGCTTGTCGGGATGCCGTTGCGCCGCGAACTGGCCCACCTGAACCGCGCGGCGGCGGCCCCTGCGGCGCGGCAGCATTTTGGCCTGGAGTTGGGGCGGCCCACGCTGTTGGTGGCGGGCGGCTCGCTGGGCGCGTTGCGGTTGAACCGGGCGATCGTGGGAGTGGCGGGCGAACTACTGGACGCCGGGGCGCAGGTGTTGCACCTGGCCGGGCGGGGTAAGGGCGACGAGGTCCGGGCCGCCGTGGAGCAGGCCGCCCGGCCGGACGGGCGTTCGAGTGGCGGCGGCCGTTACGTGGTCTTGGACTACTTGGAGCAAATGGAGTTGGCGTTGGCGGCCGCAGACCTGGCCGTCCAGCGGGCGGGCGCAGCCAGCGTCGCGGAGTTGGCTTGCGCGGCGCTCCCGGCGGTGCTCGTGCCGCTTGGGATTGGCAACGGCGAACAGCGCCTCAACGCCGCCCCGTTGGTCGATGCCGCCGCCGCAGTTTTGGTGCCCGATGACGCCTTGGCCGCGTGGGCGCCGGGCAAGCTGGTGGAACTGTTGACCTCGCCGGAACGCTTGGCGGCAATGTCCAGCGCGGCGTCTAGTGTGGCGATCCGGGACGGCGCCGAGCGCCTGGTGGACATGATCGAAGAGGTGGTGTGTTGAGTCGGCCGGAGCGGGTGCATGTGATGGGGCTCGGCGGTGTGGGCATGTCGGCGGTCGCGGAACTGCTGATGGCGGAGGGTGCGGCCGTGTCGGGGTGTGACGGAGTGGACTCGGAGCGGTTGGGGCGCTGGAGCGCTCTAGGGGTGGAGGTGTGGGTCGGTCATGACCCGGATCATTTGGCCGGGGTAGACCGGCTGGTTGTCTCGACTGCGATCAAGCCATCTAACGCGGAGTTGGTCGCGGCTCGCGCGGACGGCCGGATCACGGTGGAACACCGTTCGGAGGCGTTGGCGCGGATCGCGAACCCGCGCCGCCTGGTGGCGGTAGCCGGTGCTCACGGCAAGACCACGACTTCAGCGATGGTGGTCGCCGCTCTGGAAGCGGCCGGGTTGGATCCCTCTTACGCGATTGGATCGGAGCTGGTGGGGCGGGCCTCAGGGGCACGCCTGACCGGCGGCGAGATCATGGTGATCGAGGCCGACGAGTCGGACGGATCATTCCTTAATTACCGCCCCGAAGTCGGCGTGGTGACCAATGTCGAGCCAGACCACCTTGACCATTACGGGACGCAGGCTGCTTTGGAACAGGCCTTCGCCGACTTTGTCGGCCGGGTGCGCCCCGGCGGCCTGCTGGTGGCGTGTGCGGCCGACCCGGGTTCCGCGCGGCTAGCCGCGCACGTGCGTGCCACCAGACCCGACATGGTGGTTTGGACCTACGCCGCCCCGCCCGGCACCCCGGGTGAGGCGGCGGGACCGCCGCCGGTGACGCCGTTGCCGGGACGGCACATGGCATTGAACGCCGCAGCGGCGGCGCTGGTGGGAGAGTGGTTCGGCGCGGACCGGGCTTTGGTCCGGGCTGGGTTGGCCAACTTTGCGGGGACCGCTCGCCGGTTCGAGCCGCGCGGCAGCGCCGGGGCGGTGCGCGTCTTCGACGATTACGCGCATCATCCCACCGAGATCGCGGCGACGCTGGCGGCGGCGCGGGAGACGGCCGGCGCCGGCCGCCTCGGGGTGGTGTTCCAACCGCATCTGTACTCGCGGACCCGGCAGTTCGAGTCCGAGTTTGCCGCAGCCTTGGCGGCGGCGGACCGGGTTTGGTTGCTCGACATCTACGGTGCCCGGGAACAGCCCCAACCAGGCGTTACGAGCGGGCTGATCGCTAACAAGATGGACCCGGCCCAGGCCACTTGGGTGCGCGATCCGGCCGGCCTGCCCGCCGCCGTGGCGGCGTGGGCGCGCCCCGGCGACCTGATCTTCACGATGGGCGCAGGTGACGTCACACAACTCGGCCCGGCCCTGCTCGCGGCGTTGGAGCCGTGATGGGCCTGCTCGGTTATCTGGGCTTCGCGCCCGCCCGGGACCAAAGTGCGGCGGCGCGCCTCCCCTCCGGCTCCAGCGGTTCCGGTTCGACTGGGCCCATCCCCACCGGTTCACAGGTCTCGGCGGGGTACCCGGCCACCGGGGCGTCCCCGCGCGGGCGCACCGGCCGCTTGGACCGTTCGTCCGGGGTTGGTGGGGGGCGCGCGTCCGATGCCGCCCAGCCGGGTCCGGCCCCCTGGCTTCCGGTCCCGGCGGCCAAGCGGCCCGGCGGCAACACGGCAGCGGGTGCTGGGCGCGAATCTGCGGGATGGGGCACTCGCGGCGCCAACGCGGCAGCGGGTGTTAGGCGTGAATCTGCGGGATGGGGCACTGGAGAGTCCGCTGGGGCGCTGGGAGTTGGGGTCGGCCGGTCGGGAGGCGGGGCGGGAGACGCCGCAACGGGAGGGCACGCTGGGGGCGGCCTGGCGGCATCGGGCGCTGGGATGGTGCGCCGCGAGCCGCGACCCCCCACCCCGGCGGAGGCCCTAGCGGCCAGGAGCGCTGCTGCGTTCAAGGCGCGGCGCAAGGCAGCGCGGCGGGCCGCCATAGCGCGAGCGACCCGGTGGGCGGCCCCATTTGTGCTGGTCGGGGCGGTGGTGGCGCTGGTCTACCTGACTGACGTGTTCGCGGTGCGGGCGGGCGACGTGGAGGTGACGGGGATCGGCGGTTGGATTGACCGGGCGGAGGTGTCCGAGGTGCTGGCGCAGGACGTGGGGGTCCCGTTGGCGCGGGTCGACACGGCGGCGACTGCGGCTAGGTTGGAGGCCCTGCCTGCGGTGGCCAGCGCGCAGGTGCGGCGGGACTGGCCCACCGGGTTGATCGTGGAGCTGGTCCCGCGCGTGGCGGCCGCCGCAGTGGCCGATGCCGACACGTACGTCCTGATCGACGTGGGCGCGGTGCCCATAGTGCGGGTCGCCGAACCGCCCGCAGGCATCCCGGTGATCGAGGTGCCCCTGACGGACCCGAACCAGCGGACTGTGGCGGCTGTGTTGAAGGTGGCATCGTCGCTGCCGCAAGACCTCGCGGCCCAACTCGCGACGATTGGCGGCGAAACCGAGGATACGGTTACGTTCACGCTGCTCAGTGGCGTCCAGGTGATGTGGGGCGATGCCGATGACGCCGCCGTCAAGGCCGCTGCCGTCAAGATTTTGCTGGAGCAACCGAACGTGACGTCGATCGACGTGAGCGCGCCCGAATCACCGGTGGTGCGCTAAGCCTCGATCCACCGATCCTGGCCTACTGCGCTGCTCGCCAGCTAGGCACGCTGGACGCCCCTGACCAGCCGGGCAGGCCACCGGCCTGCCATCACCGGCCGGGAACGCCCATCGCACCCGTCTGGTGCTTCCCTGCGGCGATCATCGGTGGATCCAGGCTAAGTTCTGGTGGTGTTGCGGCGGGGTGCTGGTGTGGCAGCGTTTCGGCTGATCATCGCGTGTTAGGGGGCTCGTTGGACGGCCGCGCGGCCGACTAATACATGATAGTGGCCCAGGTGCTGACCTGGGCGAAGCCGACCGCGCGGTAAACCGCTAGCGCGGGCGTGTTGAAATCGTTGACATAGAGGCAGACGTTGACCAGGCCGCGGCGTTTGGCTTCAGCGACTACCGCCGCCATGCCCGCCTTGCCGATCCCTTGGCCGCGCCAAACCGGATCGGTCCACACGCCTTGCACCTGGACCCAAGACCCGCACTGGGAACCCAATTCCGCCTTGAAGATCACCCTCCCGTCCGCGCGGGTCAGCCGCGCCAGAATGCTGCCACGCCCGACTTGGGCGGCGACATGGGCTCTGTAGGCGGGTTCGGGACCGGGTGGAGGGAACCCGAGTTCTTCAGTGAACATTGCGCGGCACGCCGGGACCAATGCGTCCAGGGCGCGCAGTGACGCCGGGCGGACCTGGGTGTCTGCCTCGACCAGCGGCGGTCCGAGCGCCACCATACAAGGCTGGTTGGGCCGTACCGACCGAGGGCGCTGCCAGATCGGCTCGAGGACCTGCCAGACCGCCATCACACCGGTGGCCTCGCCCACCACGGTGTGATACCGCGCCCCGCGCGCACTAGCCATTTCCCCGAACGCCCGCCCTGAGACTTCATCCGCTCCCACGGGAATCAAGTTGCCGCCGGCCCAGGCCAGAGCCTCAATGTGGTCGGCTCTCAGGTGGGCGCCGGCGGGGCGTGCGCCCCGCCGCTCCAACACCCAAACCTCGCCCATGGGGGCCGGTGTCCGCAGCAGAATCTCGATCCGCGCCCCAGCCATCACACCGTTGGCGCCTTGCGCCTGGCAGAAGTCCAGCGCCGCGCTCAGTTCTCCTGGGGCAGCCACGCGCGGCCGCACACGGCGGCCGTGCTGCGCCAGCGAGAAGCTCACGCTTCCATAATGGGCCGTTCGCTGCCCTAAGACAATCATCCGGGCACTTGATGCGCTCTAGCGGACCCCCACTGCGGCCTGGCCCGCCGCCGCGCCCCGCGCTCGGCACGGACGCCGTCCGCCCGCGCGCACAGTTCTGGCCTGCCGCCGCCCGGCCCGCCGCCGCCGCGCCCCGCGCCTGGCACGGACGCCGTCCGCCCCCGCGCCCAGACAACCGCCCGGCACCGAGCACCCCGCCTAGCTGGGACCCCACTGCCGCCCGGGACCGCCCACAACCGGCGCCTGGCGTTACCCCACGATTACGGAAGGGCGCTGGGTGTTGGGCACGGCATCGTCGGATGGCGCCGTGGCCGCTAACTCGGTGGCCATCGCGTTCGCGCGGGCGAGCAGAACCTCGACAATGCGGTCCTCGGGGACGGTCTCGACAACCTGCCCCTTGATGAAAATCTGGCCCTTGCCGTTGCCGGAAGCGACGCCCAGGTCAGCTTCGCGGGCTTCGCCCGGACCGTTCACCACACAACCCATGACCGCGACGCGAAGCGGCACCCTGATGTGTTTCAGGCCCTCGGTGACGGCCTCGGCGAGGGCCACCACATCGACTTGGGCGCGCCCACAAGAGGGGCAGGACACAATGTCAAAACCGCGTTTACGCAGGCCAAGGGCTTGGAGGAGGGCGCTGCCGACCTTAACTTCTTCGACTGGCGGCGCGGACAGCGACACGCGGATCGTGTCCCCGATCCCTTCGCCGAGCAGCGCACCGAACGCCGCCACCGACTTGATGGTGCCCTGGAAAGCTGGTCCGGCCTCCGTCACGCCGAGGTGGAGGGGCCAGTCGCCGCGCTCGGCTAGGAGGCGGTAGGCGTGGATCATGACCACCGGGTCGTGGTGTTTGACGGAAATCTTGAAATCGGTGAAACCAACCTCCTCGAACAGGGAGGCTTCCCAGACGGCGGATTCGACCAGCGCCTCCGGTGTCGCTTTACCGTATTTCTTGAGGAGCGACGGCTCCAGCGAACCCGCGTTGACACCAATCCTGAGAGAGACTCCCGCCTCAGCGGCGGCTCGGGCGATCTGCGCTACCTGGTTATCGAACTTGCGGATGTTGCCCGGGTTGACGCGCACCGCCGCACAGCCTGCGTCGATCGCGGCGAACACGTACCGCGGTTGGAAATGGATGTCGGCGATCACCGGGATGGTGGCTTTGGCGGCGATCGTCGCCAACGCGTCGGCGTCATCTTGGGACGGCACCGCGACCCGGACAATGTCGCAGCCTGCGGCCGTCAGTTCGGCGATCTGGCGGAGGGTGGCGTCGGCATCGGATGTGAGGGTGGTGGTCATCGACTGCACCGAGATGGGCGCGTCCCCACCGACCGGCACCGCGCCCACGTTGATGCGCCGCGACCGCCGCCGCACCGCCAAACGCAACGGCGCGCGAGGAAGACCCAGATTAGTCGGCACGCCCTCCAGTATCCCAGGTCCCAGCCCCGGCGGTGGTCCCCCTGGCACGATGCCGCCCGCTCAGCCCCCAGCCCCGCCGCCCGCCCCGCCACCGCCCCAGACCCCGGCGTCGCCCCAGACCCCGGCGTCGCCCCCGACCCCGGCATCCCCCCGG
>JAITJY010000191.1 GCA_031278675.1 Bifidobacteriaceae bacterium | reverse complement strand
GGCTGGTCTTGGGGTTGGCTCTGGGGCTGGTCTTGAGGTTGGTCTTGGGGCTGGGGGCGACCCAGGTGCGTCAATGTTGGACATAGTTGCATGATCCTAGGCGTTCCGCCCGCCCTTTGCGGACAACCAACCCCGTTGGCCCGAGTGGCAGGGCGGCCGCCCTACCAGCCGCTGGCGATTTGTTTGGGAGTGGTGAAGGAGCCGCCGCCGCGGCCCTTGTAGTAGTACAGGGCGCGGGTATTCAGGTTGAGGCCAACAATGTCGGCGAGTTTGTCGCCTGACAGATCGGCCCCAGCGGACAGTTCATAGGTGCCCCAACCGTGACCAATCTGAACAGCGGGCATGAATCCGCCGTTTCCTTTCCCGAAATACCGGAACAGCTCACCGGTGGGTTTGATCCCCAAAATGTCCATCTTGCCGTCGTTATTGAGGTCACCGGCGGCGTGCAATTCCCACCCGAGCCAGCCATGCCCGACCTGTTTACGTTGCCCGAAAGCCGAACCACGCCACGGATAGATCCACAAGACGCCCTTCTTGTCGATCGCCAGCAAATCGGGGTATTTGTCACCGTTCAAATCCCCGGCGGGGATCACCCGATAATTCGTCCAACCGTGTCCAATTTGGCGGCTGCCTCTTAGTTTGCCGCCCTTGAGGCCATTGAATAGAAGCAATTCGCCGTTCGTGTTGATCCCTGCCAGATCGGGGATCCCGTCGCCTGACCAGTCGCCGGGAGCGAATAGCCGATAGTTCCCAAACCCTGTGCCGGCCACAATGGCGGAGCCTAAAGTGCCTGAGGCGCTGAACGGGTACAGCAGGACGCGCCCATCGTTGTGCAGTCCGACAACCTCACCGCGGCCATCGCCTGTCATATCGGGCGCCAATACGACCTGGGTAAAGACCGCAGTCGGTAAGGAGGGCGGTTGGGAACTCGCAATGATTGTGCCGAGTGTTTGACTGACGGTGCGGGATTGATAGCCCGTCTTGGCGAAGGTGACGGAATAACTTAGTACCTGGCCGACATCGGCCGCTGCGGGGGTGAAACTGGCGGCGGTCCCCCGCGACCCACCAACGGCGCTACTCCCCAGTCTCCACTGGTAGGTGCGCGTTGCGCCGCTGACTGTGGTCGAATCTCCGGGGGTGCAGGTCACGCCGACGGTCGGCGTGGTGCAGCTTCCCAAGTTCACCGTGCTGAAGCTGCCTTCATAGACTTGCCAGCCCGATGACGTGAAACTCGTGGCGGTGTAGCCCGGTCTGCTAGCGGTCACCCTGACCGCCACATAGTGACCAATATCTGCGGCGGTCGGCTTGTAGGTTGACCCGGTGGCGCCGCTGATCGCCGTCCAATCCCGCAGCCACTGGTAGGTCAAGGTCGCGTTCGATGGGCTGAGGCCCACGACTTGTGGCGTCATCAGGCCATCGACTCTGAAATCGCCGGTCAGGTTGACCCCTGAGATGGCGACCTGCGGGATGGCGAACACTTTGACCTGGTAGCTGAGCGATGTGGGGCTGCCGGTGATCCCGGTTACGCTGACGTCGTAGATGTCGGCCGTGCCTGGCGCTGGTTGTGTCATGACGGCATCGGCCAATTGGAAGATCAGGGCGCCGCGATCGCCGTAACCGAGCGTGTCGCGGGATAGCACTGTGGTGCCTACGGTGGCGCCGTTCTTCTTGACGGCGACCGAGGCGCTGGCAAAGCTGGCGCTAGCGCGGCCCAGGGTGACGGACCAGGGCAACTTCCCGGATACCTGGTCGGCGGCGAGTTGGTAGGGGAAGTATCCGGCGGAGGGCCAGGTGACAAAGTTAGGCGAACTCCAGGCCGTGTTGTAGGTGGCGCTAAAGGCGGGCGATTCGGCGGTGTTCCAGGTCAGCGAGTTGGCGGTACCGGTTGTGTTGCCCCAGACCAGCACGTTGGAGGAGCCGGATGAGCCTGCGGTAGAACCCGAACCCATGGTTCCCTGCCCGGCCGAGAGGAGCCAGCGCCGGTGCCCTACGGTTGCCGCGTTGGTTCCGCTGTCGTGGATGTAGAGCACCACCGCCGCAGCGCCGGCCCCGTTCGACGCGCCCGAGCCCCACGCCAGGTTTGACCGGGCGGCCATGAACGCGCCGTTGTTGGTGTAGCAGGGCCAGTCGGGGGTGGGGTTGTGGCTGAGGGCGCCCTTGGCGACCATCATCAGCGCCGTCCGCTGCGCTATCGCCGATGCCGTCGTGTTCTCAGTGATCGGTTGCAGGCCGGCCATGCGCCGGTAGAAGTTGACCGCGTCGAAGGTGGCTGCTTGCGCCGCCGCGTTGATGGTGCCTGGTTTGCACCCTGAGACGGCGCCGGTCCAGGTGATGGGCACCGCCAGGGCTGCGGCGAGGACGTCCAGGTAGGCTGCGGCGACCGCCTCTTGGTTGGATGTGTCGATCACGCCGACGGCTGCGGGGGTCACCCCCAGCGGGCTGTTAGCGCTAACATCACCCGGTTCGCCCGCCTCGGTTTGCCCGGTCCCGTCCGCGTCGGTTCCAACGCCGGGTTCAGCTGGTTCGGCTGGTTCGCCTGGCGTGGGGGCGTCGGTGGCGGCGACCGGTTCGCCGAGCTGGGCTTGCGCGTCGCCGTAGCCGTAGCCGTCGTCGTAGCCGTCCGGGGCTGGTTGGCTTGCCTCGCTTTGTCCGCTCCCGTCCGCTCCGGCTCCCAGCCCCTCACCGGCGCTGTTCGTGGCGGCGCCCGGCGGCATCTCGGTGCCCAGGGCCGGGTGGGGGAGTTCCACGGTGGGCAGGACTAGCAGGAGTGCAGCCAGCGTCAATGTGGCGGCCTTGCAACGGTTTTTCAGGACCATGGTTGGTCCTTTCTGATCGGGTTGGCGGTCATGGCGGGCGCCCTAAGACCCGCCCCCGCTTGGGCCCAGTGGCGCTTCAATTCTGCCAGATCACCCAGTCAGGCCCGCCTCGCCCGGCGCGGCCAGTCGCCTACGCCCCCGGCGTGCCGGTGGGGACGCGTTCGCCGGGCCGTGCGCCGATGGCGTGCACCCGCCCAGCGCGCGGGGCCCCCAGAGCGCGGGGCCGGCTGCGGCGATGGCTTCAGTCGCCGATCACGCACAGGAGGTGGCCACTGGGGACGCGTTCGCCGGGCCGGGCGCCGATGGCGTGCACCCGCCCAGCGCGCGGGGCCACCAGCGGCTGCTCCATCTTCATCGCCTCGATCACAACAAGGAGATCGCCGGCTTCTACCAGGTCGCCTTCGGCGACGGCGAGGCGGACCACACTGCCTTGCATGGGCGCGGTCACGGCGCCATGGCCGTCGGTGTGGGCCGGGGCGTGGGGGTTGGCGCGCCGCGGGGCGCGCCGCGGCACCGGTGGCGCTGGGCGGCCGAGACTTGCCGGGTCATGACCGGGTGCGCCGGGCGCCGCGCCTATGCCAGAACCAACAGCGCCGCCGGTCAGCCCGCCTAGGCCGGCCAATTCGGCCGGCAAGACCACTTCGAGGCGTTTGCCACCGACCTCGACCACGACATTCTTGGTGGGCGCCGCCGCGCCCAGGCCGCCCGCGCCGCCAACCGCGTCCGCTCCACCAACTCCGTCCTGGGCTGACGGTGCGGGCGCCAGCGCCCGCACCGTCTCGTCAAACTCTTCTTCCACCCAGCGCGTGTGGACCGAGAACTGGTCGGCGTGATCGGACGCAAACTCTGGCGCGTCCAGCACCGCCCGGTGAAAATCCCGGGCGGAGGCCACGCCCTCTATCTTGAGTTCGCGCAGGGCGCGGCGCGAGCGTGCCAGAGCCTCGGCGCGGTCCCGGCCCCACACCACCACCTTGCCGATCAGGGAATCGAATGAGCCGGTCAGGGCGTCGCCGGCCTCGTAGCCGAAGTCGCAGCGCACTCCCGGGCCGCCTGGTAGGCGCAGCCGCGCCACGGTGCCCGCGCTCGGCATAAAACCCCGCGCCGGGTCCTCGGCGTTGATCCGGAACTCGATGGCGTGCCCGCGCCCGGGCTCCCCCCCGCCGCCGAGGTCCCCCAGCGGCTCGCCGGCGGCGATCCGCAGTTGTTCGCGGACCAAATCCAGGCCGGTGACCTCCTCTGTGACGGGGTGTTCCACCTGGAGGCGCGGGTTGACCTCCATGAAGTAGCAGGCGCCATCCTGCGCGAGCAAGAATTCGCAGGTGGCCGCGCCGCGATACCCGGCGGCCGCCAAGATCGCCGCCGATGCCGTCCGCAGAACCTCTTGCTGCGTCGGCGTCAAGAACGGCGCGGGCGCCTCCTCGATCAGTTTCTGGTGGCGCCGTTGCACCGTGCAATCCCTGGTCGAAACGACCGCGACCGTGCCGAACGCGTCCGCCAAGCACTGGGTTTCGACGTGACGCGGCCGCTCCAAGAACCGCTCCACGAAGCATTCGCCCGCCCCGAACGCCGCCTCTGCTTCGCGGCGGCAGGTGGCGACTGCCTCGTCCGCCTCGCCGGGGCCCCGCACCACCCGCATGCCCCGCCCGCCGCCGCCGTACGCAGCCTTGATCACCACGGGGTAGCCGTGTTCGGCCGCGAAAGCCCGCACCCCAGCGCCGTCCAGGCCGCCCCCGGTGGCCGATGCCGCGCCCTCCGCCCCGCCGCCCCCGGCCGGAACCAGCGGCACACCAGATACTTGCGCCAGTTGCCGCGCGCTGATTTTGTTGGAGACAGCCTCCAAAGCTTCGGGGCTGGGTCCAACCCAGACCAACCCCGCAGCGATCACCGCCCGGGCCAGGTCAGCGGATTCCGCCAAGAAACCGTAGCCGGGGTGGACCGCCTCAGCGCCGGCCTGGAGCGCCGCCGCGATGATCGCGTCGACGTTCAGATAGGTCTCGGTGACGCTCGTGCCGGGCAGCGCGAAGGCGGCGTCAGCCACGCGAACATGCAGCGCATCGCGGTCCTCAGGCGCGTAGACGGCCACTGCGGTGATCCCCAGATCAGCACAGGTGCGGGCGATCCGGACCGCGATTTCCCCCCGGTTGGCGATCAAGACCTTGGAAAACACCGTCCCAGGCTAAGTCGCGCAGCGCCCCGGCGCCCTGAGTGGCAGCGGTCAGGTCGAGCCGGCGGTTTTGTGTGATTCCTACAAGTCCCGCCAAAGGTCCATGACCGTCAGCCCGAACCGAGCCAACAAGTGCCGCAGCGTCGGCAGCGACAGGCCCACCACGCCGTGCGGGTCGCCCACCACGCCTTCGATGAACGGCCCGCCCCATCCGTCGATCGTGAACGCACCGGCCACCCCCAGCGGCTCCCCGGTCGCCACGTAGGCCTCGATCTCCCGGTCGGTCAGTTCCCCAAACCGCACCTCAGTGGACGATGCCGCCCCGACCCCCGCCCGCTCCCCGGCGCCCGGGACACCTGGGGAGCGGGCCGGGGTGGGGAGCAATGCCCCGCCGGCGGGTCCCGCCAGCCAATGGCCCGTGTGGAGCCACGCCGAACGGCCGGACTGCTGGCGGATCCGGCGGGCGGCATCGGCGGCACCGAGCGGCTTGCCGAGCACTTCGCCATCTAGTTCCAGCATCGAATCGCACCCGAGGATCAACGCGGCGGGCGGCGCCGCCGCGTAGACCGCCTCAGCCTTCGCGCGCGCCAGAACCGTGACCTGCGCAGACGGGGGGAGGGCTGGGTCGCGGCGGACGGCATCGTGCAAGATGGCGGCCTCATCAACGTCCGCTGGGAGCCGCAGCGCGTCAATCCCGGCGGCCTTCAAGGTGGCGTGCCGGGCGGGCGAAGCCGAAGCCAGGACCAGGGGAATCACTTGTACGGCTGGGCGTTTGTGACGGTGGCGGCCATCTGCTTGCCGGTGGGTGTGAGGTAGGTCCTGGTCTCGCCGATGCGGGCGCCGAGCAGCGCGGCGCCGATCGGTGACTTCTCGGAGTAAACGGTGAGGTCACTATCCCCGGCGACCTCCCGCGAACCGAGCAAGAAGTGGCGGGATTGCCCGCCGATCTGCGCTGTTACCACCATGCCCGGCTGGACGGTGCCGGTATCTGGGGGGGCCTCGCCCACGCGGGCATTATCCAGCAGCGCCTTGAGCTGGGCGATCCGCCCGGCCATCTTGGCCTGCTCCTCGCGGGCCGCGTGATAACCGCCGTTCTCTTTCAGATCGCCTTCGGAGCGGGCCGCCTCAATCCGGTGGACTACCTCGGCCATGCCTTCGCCTTGGAGATACGTCAACTCGGCCTGGAGTCTGTCGTGGGCATCCTTGGTCAGCCAGGGTGAAGTGGTCATGGTGAGATTCCCTCCGAAGTGCTTCTGGTTCGTCGCGGGCAAAAAAGCCAGTGTAAACCGCAGGCGCAGTTCGTTCCAGCTCACTTGGTGGCGTCCGGCAACTCGGAGTTAGGGCGGCGGCGGGCTGATGAGACAAAGGGGCGTCCTGATGGAACAAGGGACGGTCGGTGGGGTGCCCGGGGCGATGCCCGCCCGGATGCCCAGCGGGAGGCCAGCCCGGATGCGGGACGCAGGGCCGGGCGATGCGCGCCGATCGCGATGCCCGCCCGGATGCGGGACGCAGCCTGGTTGTTTTTGACCGGGCAGGGGTGCGCGGGCTAACCTAGATCGTCTCGTGTGCGGATCGCCGCACGCTGGCGCGCGCCCACGGCATTCATGGCCACCATGGCGCGCAACGGACAATAAACCTTGACGAACAAGTAAGGCTGAAAGAACTGTGCGCACGTACACCCCGAAGCCCGGTGAGATAACGCGGTCCTGGCACGTGATCGACGCCACGGATGTGGTCCTGGGACGCTTAGCGTCCCAAACTGCCCGTTTGCTGCGTGGCAAACACAAGGCGGTCTTCGCGCCGCACTTGGACACCGGGGATTTTGTGATAATCGTCAACGCGGACAAGGTGGTGCTGACGGGTGCCAAGCTGGACCAGAAAAAGGCTTACCGCCACTCGGGCTACCCGGGCGGTCTGCGCGCCGTGCCGTATTCGGAGTTGATGGCCAAACGTCCCGAAGAAGCCGTGCGCAAGGCTGTGCGCGGCATGCTGCCGAAGAACCGGTTGGCGCAGCGCCAACTCCAAAAGCTAAAGGTTTACTCCGGCCCCACTCACCCGCACGCTGCCCAAAGCCCGCAGCCCTACGAGTTGACGCAAGTCGCGCAGTAGCGGATCGCTAAGGGTTCAAGTGCATTCAAGCGCATTCAAGCAGATTCAATAAGGAATCAAGAGGAGAAACGTGACCGAGATCGTTCTGGACGAATTGGCTGAGGAAGAAGCCCCGACCAGCTACACCACCGAAACGCCGGACGCTGAACCCCGGGGCGTCAGCCTGGTGGCGCCCGGCCGGGCGCTGGGGCGCCGCAAGGAAGCTGTGGCCCGGGTGCGGCTCATTCCAGGCAGTGGACAGTGGACCATCAACGGCCGGACGCTGGAAGATTATTTCCCGAACAAGTTGCATCAGCAGTTGGTCCGTTCACCGTTCACGTTGCTTGACATTGAGGGCAAGTTTGATGTGATCGCGCGGATCGGCGGGGGCGGGGTCTCCGGCCAGGCGGGGGCGCTCCGCTTAGGGGTGGCGCGCGCACTGAATGCGATTGACGAGGAACACAACCGCCCCGCTCTGAAGAAGGCGGGCTATTTGACCCGTGATGCGCGGATTACCGAACGCAAGAAGGCCGGCCTGAAGAAGGCCCGCAAGGCGCCGCAGTACTCGAAGCGCTGAGCGCCCCATGGCGCGTCTGTTCGGCACCGACGGAGTGCGTGGCCTAGCCGGCCGCGATGTCACAGCAGACTTGGCGCTGCGTTTGTCTGCGGCCGCAGCGCGTGAACTGGAGGCGGAGGCTGGCCTCGGTTATGGTTCGACCACCGCTCCGCCGGTGCGTGATCACCGGTGCGAGGAGGCGCCTCGGCGTCTACGGGGGATTGTCGGAGTCGATTCGCGGGTTTCTGGGGACATGTTGGCTGCGGCCAGTGCCGCCGGGTTGGCTTCCGCCGGCGTCGATGCCGTCCTTGCGGGCGTATTGCCGACCCCCGGGTTGGCGTATTTGGTGCGCTCGCAGGGTTTTGATCTCGGGGTGATGATTTCGGCGTCTCATAATCCTTACCAAGACAACGGGATCAAGTTTTTTTGCGGCACGGGTTATAAGTTGCCCGATGCCGTCGAGGACGCTATCGAGGCCCGTCTCGCAGAGACGTGGGAGCCTGCGATAGGCGATTCCGTCGGGTCTAGTAGGACAGATTACGGCGCGGTTGAGCGTTATATCGACTACCTCGTGGCTTGCGCCCCGGTCCCTTTGGACGGGATGCGAGTTGTGCTGGACTGTGCCAATGGCGCGGCTTACCGGGTTGCACCGGAGGTGTTCCGGCGGCTCGGCGCCGAGGTCACAGCCCTGGCGGTGCAACCGAGTGGCACCAACATCAATGCTGGGGTCGGGTCGACTCATCCGGAACGGTTGCGGCGTGCCGTGGTCGGCTTGGAAGCGGATATCGGGTTTGCTTTTGACGGCGATGCTGACCGTTGCCTCGCCGTCGAGTCCGGCGGCGACTTGGTGGATGGCGACAAGATCATGGGTGTCATGGCTTTGGCGTTGCAAGCGGCGGGCGAGTTGGCGCAGAACACCTTGGTGGTAACCGTGATGTCTAATCTGGGTCTGTTCAAGGCGATGGAGCAGGCGGGAATCGCTTTGAAGGTGACGGCGGTGGGTGATCGGTATGTGCTTGAGGAGATGATGCGGGGCGGCTATGTGCTGGGGGGCGAACAGTCCGGTCACGTGATCATGTCGCAGCACGCGACAACTGGGGATGGGACGTTGACGGCGGTCCAGTTGGCTTGTCACGTCCGGGCGGCCGGTGTGCCGCTGGGCCAACTGGCTGGGGTGGTCCAGACCTACCCGCAGGTGTTGATCAATGTGCGCGAGGTCGCGAAGGAACGCCTTGATTGTGACCCGGCGGTGGCGGCGGCCCTGGCCGCCGCTGAAGCCGAGTTGGGCCCCGACGGGCGGGTCTTATTGCGTGCCTCGGGGACGGAGCCCCTGGTCCGGGTCATGGTAGAAGCGCCCACCCAGCGCCAGGCGCTGAGTGTTGCGGAGCAACTCGCTGCAGTGGTTGCGCGCCAACTGGATCGTTGATGGAGACCCCGTGCTGATAGAAACGGTTGGCGGAGCCGTAGGCGCTGAGGGTTGCGGAGCAACTCGCCGCAGTGGTTGCGCGCCAACTGGATCGTTGATGGAGACCCCGTGCTGATAGAAACGGTTGGCGGAGCCGTTGAGTGGCTGGCGGCTGTCGGTCAACTCAACTGGCCAGTTGAGTTGACGGATGCGTTCGGGTCGACTGCGGCCGCTGGCGCGGCCGCAGAGCTGGGTAGCTGGGCAACTGCAGCGCCGGTCAATGGGGGGACGGGGCCGTCCACGGGCGGCGGTGTGGCTGGACTGGCAGCGGCGGGTGATGTGCTGGCCGGTGGGGTGGTGCCGGTGCGTGGGGGGACGGCATCGTCCGGCGGGATGGGCGAGTGGCTGGCCGTCTCGTTGGGGGACGTGTGGCGGGGCATCAACGAGCGGATCGTGGCGTTGGCGAAATCGCCGTGGGCGCTGGTGGCGGTGTTTGCGATCTCGATGATTGACGGTTTTTTCCCACCTGTGCCGGCGGAAACGCTGATCATTGCGACGGCGGCCGCCTACCAGTCCGGGGCGGCGCTGTGGCAGGTCGGGTTCTTGTGGGTGTTGGGGGCGTTCGGCGCGCTGTGCGGTGACTCGGTGGCCTACGCGCTGGGGCGGGTGTTCAATGCGACCGAGTGGCGGGTGTTCGCGAAGGGGAAGGGCCGTTCGGCGGTCGACTTGGCGCAGCGGACTTTTGCGCGGGGCGCGGCGCCGTTGCTCATGGTGGGCCGGTTCATTCCGGTGGGCCGCGTGGCCGTCAACTTGACCGCTGGGACCATCCGTTACCCGTACCGGCGATTCGTGGTGATCGATTCGGTGGCGGCGCTGTTCTGGAGCTCCTATGCGGTCGGGATCGGCTTTGCCGCAGGCCAAGTGACCGGCGACAACCCGTTGCTCGGTGTGGCGGTCGGGATCGCCTTCTCGGCGACGGCCGGCTCCCTGGTCCAATGGGCCATCAACCGTCACTACGGCCGCACTGCGCCGGCGGCTCCGCCCGAGCCGCCCGCGCCGACCCGGGAGCCAAGCTGACCGGTGCCGCCCGGGGCCCGTCCGACAGCGCTTGTCTGCCGCGTTTCCGCTGGTGAGAGCTGCGCTCTTCCCTGCGCGGGCACGGTCGGACGGTGTTGTTCAACACCGTCCGTGGCGACTGCCGGTTTGGTCGTGGCACCTGAGCGGTGGCCAGATCTGGCGGGCGGCTGACTGGACGGCGGTCGGCGTTGGCCCTTGGAGCCCGGCTGCGCTCCCTCCGTAGGCGCAGGGGCGATCATTCTTCGGGGTGGGTTGCCGCGTATAGCACGTCGCGCAGTTGCTGTAGGTGCTCCGACCCGTCTTCGGTGGTGTCGCCGCCGTCTCCGCTCTCTGGTTCCGGTGTGTCGGCGTCGAAGTCGATGCTTGGCGACCACTGGTCCGGGTCGCCGTCGGGAACTGCGGCTGGGCAGTGTTCGAGCAGCGCCTCCAACTCCTGAACCGTGATTGTGGCGGGGAGTAGGACGGTGGGGACCGTCGCGTAGCCGTCAGCGTTTCCGGGCTGGGCGTCAGCCAGATCGGGCCAGCCGTTGTTTCTGGCGCACGCCGCCCATTCGTTGGAGGCCTCCGCGATCTTCTGCTTGTCTCGCAGTTCCTGGCCCGGATCAGCCGCCGCCCCGGGCTCAACGTAGTCGCTCGAGCGCAGGCATTGAGCGTAAGGCGCCGAATAGTCGACGCCATCCAGCATCACTCCCCATTCCTCGCGTTCTTGCTCGAGGAACGCCGTCTCCGCCTCGGTGTGCTCAGCGGCGTTTGAGCCATTGAACACCCGGTCGACCGCGTAGCCGTTCGGTCCTCGGACGATGGCGCGGCCAACTTGCTCGGCGTCCCACGTCACAAGCGCGTTGTCCCCGTCTCCCACCACCGCGACCGGCATCCCGTTTTGCCGCAGGCAGTCGGCGAACGCGTCAGCGGCCTCTTGGTGGCTTCTTGTCGTTTCCGATGATCCGTCTTGGCCGACCAAAGTCGCAACCTCAGGCTCAGAGTCGGAGCAGCCGCCTGCGCCGACCGCCGCCACTGCGGCTAGCAAAGCGGCTACCAGGCCCAGCCGGGGCTTGGCCCGATCACACCGCCGCAGGTGTTTGCTCAAGCGTCCCCCTCTCCCCCGTCGGTTGCGTCGGTTGCGTCGGTTGCGTCGGTTGCGTCGGTTGC
>JAITJY010000193.1 GCA_031278675.1 Bifidobacteriaceae bacterium | reverse complement strand
GGCAGGGATGCGGTGCGGTGGCCAGGGCGGCGGGCTGTCCGGCGGGAGGCCCGCCGGGGGAACCGGGGACGGGGCAGGGATGCGGTGCGGTGGCCAGGGCGGCGGGCTGTCCGGCGGGAGGCCCGCCGGGGGAACCGGGGACGGGGCAGGGATGCGGTGCGGTGGCCAGGGCGGCGGGGTGTCCGGCGGGAGGCCCGCCGGGCGGATCGTGGTCTTGTATGCACCGACCTGGGAGGGCGGGACGCCTGCGGCGGCGTATTCGTCGCTGAGCGAATACGGTCCGGCGATAGTTCGCGGTATCCTGGCTGACCAGCGGTTTTCGTTGATCTACCGGCCGCATCCTTTGACCGGGACCAGATTGACCCACTACGCGGAGGCGGACACCCAGTTGCGAGAATTGGTGCGGGCAGCAGCGCGTCAAGCCCCGCACGCGGGACACCGGGTCTCGGCTCAAGGGCCGGTCGAACCCGATCTGGCCGCAGCCGACTTGCTGATCGCAGACATCTCCTCGCTCGCGATCGACTACCTGGTATTGGACCGCCCCCTGACCGTGACCATCCCGCCGCAGCCAGCAGCGGTGGTCGCGCCCACTCCCCTGCTTCAGGCGGTGCCCCGGTTAGGGCGGGAAGCACTGAGCAATGTCGCAGAGTTCCTAGGCGAACTCGTTGAAACAGACGGCCCCACCGGCCCCACGGGCACCACCACCACTGGCGGCGCGGCGGCGGCACGGCGCCGCGCGATCACCGAATATTACCTGTCGGACACTCAACCCGGGGCCGCTACCAGGGCTTTTGTCGATGCGTGCGGCCGCATGATCGCTTTGGCCACCACCAACTGGGAACAGGTTCGCCGCGCCATGCGGGACGGCGTGCGGGCCCCGGGCACCCAGGGCGGGGGCCAACCATGAAGATCATCGCGGTGGTGGTCGCATATAACCGGCGCGAGTTGCTGGCGGGCACGCTGGATGCGCTGGCCGCTCAAGAGCGGCCGGCGGATGCGGTGCTGGTAGTGGACAACGCGTCATCGGACGGGTCGGGGGCATTGGCGCAAGCCCACCCGGTTGTGACCGAAGTGTTGTCTTTGCCGCGGAACACGGGCGGCGCCGGCGGATTCAGTGCGGGGATAGCGCATGCGCTGATGACGCTGGGCGCGGGGGCGCTGTGGCTGATGGATGACGACACGGCCCCGACCCCAACGGCGCTGGCGGAACTGGAGCGAGCTGTGGCGGCCTATCCCGGCAAGGTGGCGGCCGCGAGCTCAAGGGTGGTGTGGACGGATGGGCGGGTCCACCCAATGAACCGTCAGCGCTCGCGGCTGTTCGCTTCGCGGGGACGGTGGGCTAAGGCCCGCCAGGTGGGGGCTGTGCCAATCCGCACTGGGTCGTTCGTCTCGCTGCTGGTGGACGGGCACGTGGCGTGGCGGCACCGGTTGCCGCGGGCGGACTATTTCATCTGGAACGATGACCTGGAATATTCGGCTAGGCTGCTGCGCCGCAACGACGGCCTGCTGGTGCCGAGCTCGGTGGTGGTGCACCGGACGGCATCGTTCGCGGGTGTCCTGGACGCTCCTGGCGAGCGGTTCTTTTACGAGGTCCGCAACAAGATTTGGACGTTCTTCTTCTCGCCGGCTTTCGGGCCGGTGGAGCGCTGGGCCTATGTGCTGTACACCGCTGCTGGGTGGGTGGGGGCGATCCGCCGCGCCCCTGACCGCCGGGCTTTGCGCCGAGCGCTGGCCCGTGGGTTGCGGGCCGGGGTGACGAAACGGCCTCGGTCCAGTGCGGAGGTGCTGTCCGGTTTGGGGCAGGTTTCCGCAGAGGTGACCGCGATTGACACACGGACATCGTGGTTGTGAACGCGGACGGTCCCGCCGAGGGGAGTAGCGCTGTCGGGGGGAGTAGCGCGGCCGAGGGGAGTAGCGCTGTCGGTCCCGCCGAGGGGCGTAGCGCTGTCGGTCCCGCCGAGCGGCATAGCGCTGTCGGGGGGCATAGCGCGGCCGAGGGGAGTAGCGCGGCCGGCCCCGCCCCGGACCCGGGTGGTTTCGCGGTGTTGTTGCCGGTCTACCGCAATGACCGGCCGGAGCGGTTCGAGGCGGCGTTCGGGTCGGTCACTGAGGCGCAAACGCGGCGGCCAGCACAAGTTATTGTGGTGCGGGATGGGCCGGTGGATGAGGCGTTGGGGCTGGTCTTGGCCCGGGTGGCGGCGCGGCCGGACGTGACTTTGGTGCCTTTGGTGCGCAACTACGGGCTGGCGGAGGCGCTGAACGCGGGGTTGGCGGCATCGGACTGGGAGGTGGTGGCACGCCAGGATGCGGACGATCTGTCGCGTCCGGACCGGTTCGCTTTGAGTGTGCCGCTGGTAGCGAGCGGGTCAGTAGATGTGGTGGGGGGCGCGTTGGCGGAGTTCCGGCGCGTGCCGGGCGATCTGGGCGCAGCGGTGCGGCGCTATCCGTTGGCGGGCGAGGCGATCGCGCGCACGGCCCGCCTGGCCAATCCGATGGCGCACCCGAGCGTGGTGTTCCGGCGGGCGGCGGTTCGCCGGGTCGGTGGTTACCGCTCGTTCCACCACTTGGAGGACTACGATTTGTGGGTCCGGTTGGTGCAGGCCGGGGCGCGCCTAGCGAACCTCCCGGAGGTTTTGGTGGACTACCGGGTGTCCGATGCCGTCTATCGTCGCCGTGGCGGCACCGCTACGTTGCGGGCGGAGTGGGACCTGCAACGTGAGTTTGCGCGGACAGGTTTCATTACGCGGGCTCAGCGTGTGCGCAACGTGGTGGTGCGTGGCGGTTTTGAGTTGGCCCCGTTGGGGGTGCGTCGCTGGGCGCTGGCGCGCCTGTTCGCGCCCGCCTAAACCGCCCGGCGTTAGGCTGGTGGCGCGCGGCGCCGGGACGTGACGCCGGGGCGTGATGCCGGGGCGTGACGCCGGTGTGTTGCGGGCGGCCGGGCTTGCCGGACGGCGGCCTGGCTAACCTGCGGCGTTAGGCTGGCTAACCCGCGACGGTAGGCTGGTGGATCATGGAACAATTTGGCAACCTTGGTATGACTGTGGCGTTGGTGATCTTTGGGATCGGTGTGTTGTTTCTGGCGTTGGCCGGAATCTGGTTCAGGGTGCGGGCGGTCGCCAACCGCCCAGCCTGGGGCGGAGGCACTGTGCCGCTGGCCGTGATTGGTCTGATCTTCGTCATCCCCGGCCTGATCCTGGTCTACCTCAACTACAAATAACCCACGTCCGGCCCGCGCGGCCGGCCTGAGCCAACAGCTCCGAGTTGCTACAGTCGGCGGTCGCTGGCGAAGGCCTTGGTGAAGTCAGGCGTCAGCATTTAGTGGCTCTTCCCAATTGAGGGTGTAGTGGTCATTGGAGGAGGGGCTGCATGCGTGGTCTGAATCCGCTGGTGTCGAGGAGCGCCCGGGTGATGTAGTTGGCGATGTTGCGGAACCCGAGGGCGTTGCCTCGGAGGTTCTCGATCCGGCCGTTGATGGCCTCGGTGGGACCGTTGGAGGTGTGGGGACGCTCGAAGTAGGCGAGGATGTCGGCGGCTCGCCGGTTCAGGGTGCGCCCGAGTTTGCGGAGTTCGTCCAGTGCGGCTGGGACGCCGGCGGC
>JAITJY010000145.1 GCA_031278675.1 Bifidobacteriaceae bacterium | reverse complement strand
CCCACCGGTTTTCGGTTTCTGTACAATTTATAAGGGGATAAAGCTGTCAGAGCGCAAATCTCACCATTCATCTTTATTTAGTGCTGAGGTCAAGAATGCGTGGAAGTCTTCATGGCGGGCACACTGGTGGTGTTGGGCCTGATCGCCTGGCCAGCGCGGGGGCTTGAGTTCCGCAACTCCACCGTCGAATTGCTGCCCCTTGAGTCTGACCAGCGCCAATTCCTGGAGACCCTGGCAGATGATTACCCTGCCACCACCACTGACGGCATCGAAGTGATATCCCTCGGGGATATCCTGGCCACCGAGCATTTTGCGGCTGATCATCTCGAAGCTATCCCCGGCACCAAGTTGTTGACCAACACCGAAGGCAATTACGCCACCCAGATGGACGGTTATGTCAGCGTTGTTTTGGATGTCTTGTCCGATGATCCGGAAGGAGCCGATGCACGTGCCGCAGTGGCAGAGATCCGCGAGGCCGCGCCTGGTGATTATGCCGTTTACGTGACCGGGCCCGCCGCGCGTTTACTGGATTTCGAAGAACAGTTGACCGCTGGCGCTCCCACAGCCGCGATCATTATCTGTTTGGCCGTGTTTATCTTGATGTTTTTGTTCACCGGTTCGGTCCTGATTCCAATTAAGGCGCTCATCACGAATGCCTTTTCGTTGCTGGCCTGCTTGGGTGTGGTTACTTGGGTCTTCCAGGAGGGACATTTGGAGAAGCTACTCGGTTTCAACGCCATGAACGGGATCGAAAGCTACATCGTGGTGTTGATGCTGATCTTCGGTTTTGGGTTAGCCATGGACTACGAGGTGTTCCTTATTTCCCGGATCAAGGAAGCCTGGGACAGGACCGGCGACCCGCAAGGATCGGTCCGCGAGGGCTTACAGCATTCGGGTCGCATTATTACATCGGCTGCCCTCATCATTGTGATGGTGTTCTTGGGCTTTACTGCCGGCGATCTGGTAATCATCAAGGAGATTGGGTTTGGTCTGGCCGTCGCGGTCACACTGGACGCGACCCTGGTCCGCATGCTGCTGGTGCCAGCTACCATGACCATCCTGGGGAAATGGAACTGGTGGGCGCCCCGGCCCCTGGCGTGGCTCCACGCCAAGCTGCGCCTGAGCGAGTGATGACCCAACTCCCCCGCGCCCCTAAACGTGAGGCGTCCGGAGTTCGCTCCGCACTGCGTCCCCTGTGTCACACCCCAGACCCGGCCTGAGGCTCAGCCTGGATCCACCGATCCTCGCCTACTGCGCCGCCCCCGCCAGGCACGCTGGACGCCCCTGACCAGCTCAACTCAGGCGTCCGGGGGCTTCGGCTTGTAGTCCACACCGGCTTCTTTGCGCTGGGCGGGTGTGATCGGGGTGGGCGCCCCGGTCAGCGGGTCAAACCCGCCACCAGACTTCGGGAACGCAATGACCTCTCTGATCGATTCGGCGCCCGCCAACAACGCGACAATCCGGTCCCAACCCATGGCAATCCCGCCGTGCGGCGGGGCGCCGAATTTGAAGGCATCCAACAAGAACCCGAACTTCTCCTGGGCTTCCGCCTCGCCTATCCCCATCAACTCGAAGACTCGTTGCTGCACGTCAGCGCGGTGGATACGGATGGAGCCGCCGCCAATCTCATTCCCGTTGCACACAATGTCATAGGCGTAGGCCAACGCTGCCCCCGGGTCTTGTTCAAAGCGATCCACCCACTCCGGGCGCGGGCTGGTGAACGCGTGGTGCACGGCGGTCCATTTCCCGGCGCCGAGGGCAACGTCATCGTCCTGGCCAACCGGCTTGAACAGCGGCGCATCCACCACCCAAACGAAGGACCACTCGCCCGGAGGCGCCAACTTGAGGCGGCGGGCGATTTCCGCGCGCGTGGCCGCCAGTAGGGCTCGCGCGGACTCGGCCGTGCCTGCCGCGAAGAACACACAGTCCCCGCGCTGGGCGCCAACGCGGTCCACGAGGCCGGCCCGTTCCGCCTCGGACAGGTTCTTGGCGACCGGACCGCCCAGTGCGCCGTCCGCGCCGATGGTGACATAGGCGAGGCCTTTCGCACCGCGTTGTTTGGCCCATTCTTGCCAGGCATCGAACGTGCGTCGCGGCTGGGCCGCCCCGCCCGGCATGACCACTGCCCCGACATACGGCGCCTGAAAGACCCTAAACGGCGTGTCTTTGAAATAGTCGGCCAATTCGGTCAACTCCAGGCCGTAACGCAAATCGGGTTTATCAGAACCGAAGCGACGCATCGCGTCCGCGTAAGTCAGGCGCGGAATTTCGGGAATCTCGTAGCCGATCAATCGCCACACGGCCCGCAACACGTCTTCTGCGACGGCGATGACATCCTCTTGGTCGACGAATGACATTTCCACGTCTAATTGTGTGAATTCGGGCTGCCGGTCCGCCCGGAAATCCTCGTCGCGGTAGCAACGCGCGATCTGGTAATAGCGTTCCATTCCGGCCACCATCAACAGTTGTTTGAATAGCTGCGGTGACTGTGGCAATGCGTACCATTTGCCGGGCGCAAGCCGGGCCGGCACCAAGAAGTCGCGGGCCCCTTCGGGCGTGGAGCGGGTTAGTGTGGGCGTCTCGATTTCGACGAAACCGTGTCCGTGCAGCACCTCGCGGGTCAGCCGCGACACCTCTGAGCGCAAGCGCAGCGCCGCGTTGGGCCGCTCCCTGCGCAAATCGAGGTAGCGGTACTTCAGACGCGTTTCTTCGCCGACTTCGATGTGGCGTTCGATCGGGAACGGCAGCGGCGCAGCCGGGTTGAGGACCAGCACATCCGAAGCCATCACCTCCACCTCACCGCTGGGCAGTTCCGGGTTCTCGTTGCCGGCGGGACGGCGGCGCACTTGACCGCGCACTTGCAGCACATATTCGGCGCGCAACGAGTGGGCGGTCGCCTCGTCGTGGATAACCACCTGGGATATCCCGCTCGCATCCCTTAGGTCGATGAACGCCACTCCGCCATGGTCCCGCCTCGCACCCACCCAGCCTGCCAGGGTTACCGTTTCGCCAATGTTCGCCGGACGCAGTTCGCCCGCACCATGAGTTCGCAGCACAGGCAACGATCCTAATCACTTGCGCGGACGGTGTTCGCATCAGGGTGACTCGCCCGCCCTTCGCGGCGCGCCCACTCCGCAAACGGTGATCGCTCCGGCCCGCCTTAGGGCGGTGTTGAACAACACCGTCCGACCGTGCCCGCGCAAGCGAGAGCGAAGCTCTCGCCAGCGGAAACGCGGCAGACAAGCGCTGTCGGACGCCCTGGGGGGCGTTGTTCAACGCTCTCCTAAGGCTTGGCAGGCCCAGCCTGGGGCCGGTCGGGACCGACCTCAGGCCGGGTCAGACCAGCACCAGCAGGGGCCACGCGATAGCGCCTAATCGGATAATTCGGCCGCATGCCACGCAGATCACAAAATCCAAGCGGTGCATCTTGAGCAGACCTGCGGCGACTGCTGTGACCAACAACGGCGGCAAGCTCACCACAGCGGACAGCGCTACCACACCGACCGCCGGCCAGCGCCGGTCCATCGCTGCGACCAGCTTGTCTTGCGCTGCCGTCCACCACTCCCGGAACCTGGCCCGCGTCCCATCCAAGGCGCGCCCCGACTGGGACGGCCCCTCCCCGGGCAATTCAGCGCCAGCCACCTCAGGCCCAGCCAACTCCGCCTCAGCCAACCCAGGCCCAGCCGTGCGATGCCGCCGCTGCCAACGCCGGCTCAACGCCCGGCCGCCCCGGGCCGCTTCGTAGACCAGGACCTTGCCGCCGGTCTGGCCCAACGCGAGGGCTATGACAGCGGCCCAAGCCAACGCGCCGTCCAGCTGCAAAGCAAACGCAGCCGCCGCTACCTCGGCGTTGACCAGCGGAAACACGCCGGACACGAATCCTATGCCGAGGCCTGTCGCAATCGCGGCAATCCAAGCGATCATGAGCGGGCGGTGGCCACTTGCGCGACCCAATAAGCCGAAACCAGTTTCAGCCCCAACTGCGCGGCAGCCAACACCACGGCGACCGGGACGGGGAGCGTCAGCAGCACAACCAGCAGTAGGCCGGTGTTCGCCGCTTTCGCCGGCGGCGACCAATTCCACAGATAAATGCGGCGGTCAACCTTATAGAAATAGTTCGGACTGGCGATCGGCCAATGCAGGAAAGCGCAGCTCAACAGCGCATCTACCACCATGAATTGGACCCAATAAATGGCCAGCGCGGGCGTGAAATCTGGCCGCACGCCGATCAGCGCGGCAATACAAATCGCGGAACATCCGCGATCCGCCAAAATGTCGAACACCGCTCCCAGCCGCGTCTCCCGATCCAGCCAGCGGGCCACACGCCCATCGACGATGTCGCCCACCCAGTACGTCGCATACGCCGCGATCAGCCACGGCACCGACAGGGTGTG
>JAITJY010000116.1 GCA_031278675.1 Bifidobacteriaceae bacterium | reverse complement strand
TGCCGCCCGGACGGGAAGAACTGGACCAACGAGCGGGTGGTGGTGTTCACCGAGTACGCGGACACGTTGGCGTGGATTGTGGGCGTGCTCGGCCAACAGGGCTACGCCGGCCGCCTGGAGGTGATTCAGGGCTCGACCCCGGCGGATGAGCGGGAGGACACTCGAGCCCGGTTCGCGGCCAACCCGGCAGAGGAGAAGGTGCGAATCCTGGTCGCTACTGACGCCGCCGGAGAAGGCATCGACCTTCAGGCCTACTGTCACCGGCTGGTCAACTTCGACGTTCCGTTCAACCCGTCCCGTCTGGAGCAACGGATCGGACGCATCGACCGCTACGGGCAGACCGAGACGCCGGAGGTCTTTTATTTCGCCCCGGAAACCAGAGGCAGCCTGTACGCTGGCGATGCCGAGTTCCTGCGACGGATCGGCGAAAAGATCACCACCGAAGTGCAGGACCTTGGAGCGGTCAACCCGCTGATCGACGACGAGGTCAGTGGCCACTTCACCGGCAGGAGGCGCGTCCGCCTCACAGGCAAAGCGCAGGCCAGGGACAACCAGGAGATCAACAAGGTGATGGCGGGGAGTTTGGAGCTAAACCGCCAGTTGACCGAGTTGGGGCGGACCTATGCCGAACGCAAAGAGGACATGCATCTGACGCCGGCCGCCAGCCGTCGAGTTGTCGACACCGCGCTCGACCTGACGGACCAACCTCGCCTGGTGCCCACCGGACACCCTGACACCGACGCCGAAGTGTTTGACGTTCCAAACCTGGACCGGCGGTGGCAACCGGCTCTCGCTGGCCTGGACACGCGGCTGAAGCCTGGTGAGCTGCGCCCCATCACTTTTGATGATCGAGCTTCTGGCCAAATGCCCGATTTGGTGTACGTCCACTTGGGCCACGCTGTGATGCGGAAGGCTGCCCGCACCCTGCGCGGCTCGCTGTTCGGCTCTGACTCGAAGGTGCATCGGGTCACGGCAGTGGTTGTGCCGGGGTTGGAGGTTTCCTGCGTGGCCGCAATGTCGCGGCTGGTCTTGGTGGGACGCGGCGGCTTGCGTCTGCATGAGGAGGTCTTTGTCACCGGGATTCGATTCCGCGGCCATGCTCTGGCCGAGGACAAGGTACACGCGCTGCTCGACAACGCACTCGACGCCCACCGCCTGGAACTCGCCTCCAAGTCGGCACGCCAGCGCTTGGAGGCCGCTTGGGATGCCGACGGCGGCAGACTGCGCCATCGTCTCGAAGAGGCCGTGACTCGCCGCGCCGCCGTCCGCCAGGAAGCGGTTCAGGAGAGTCTGGACAAACGCTTGACGGCCGATGCCGAACGGGCGCGGGACATTTTCGGGGCCTTCCGGTTGAATCTGAACGATTCTTTGCGCCGGCTGCGCGGCGAGGAAGAGCAACAGCAAGCGATGTTGTGGGCGGATGAGCAACAGCGCCAGCGGCTGTTCGACATCCGCCAGATGGAGGACCGCCTAGCCTCGCTTGATGGCGAAGAGCGCCGCGAGATCGCCGGGATCAAGGAACGTTACGCCGACATCAAGCCCTATGTCTCCGCTGTGGCCTTGGTATTCGCCATCGCCCCCGGTGACGCCGCAGAATGGGAAGCCAGCCGATGAAACGGCGCCCGGCTGCCCGCACCGCCGCTGAGATGCACCGCGAATGGCTCACTCTGGTCAACACCGACGGCCCGTTCCTGGCGGTCCCCCCGCTCAAACGCGTCTACCCGCAGGGCATCCCTGCCTTGGGCGGCGCCGCCAAAGGCGCGCTGCGCGACGCCAAGCTTGAGTTCGACCGCGCCTGGGACGCCTGGCGCCAGCGCCGGGAACAGCCAGGCTCGGTAGACGGCTATCGCCAAGCCCGTGACGCCTGGATCGGGGTCATCTTGCGCCAGGTTCTCGGGTGGGCTGACTACTTCAAGACAGCGGCCGACATGCCGTCGCTTGCCTCGGTTCACAAGGCTTCCTCGGCCAACGGATTCGTCACCGTGGCGCCGACAGGGGCACTCACCCACCAGAACCTGATTGGCGCGTTGCTGCTTGTGGTCGACCCGGTGGAGTCGTTGGGCGACCTGCTGGAGGACGGCTGGGCGGCCAGCCCCATTGACCGCATGGAGGCCATGCTCCGCGCTGACGCCTCGGCTTGCTCCATTGGCTTGGTCACAGACGGCCGTTGGTGGGCTATCGTCAGCGCCCCCAAAGGCTCAATGGCCGCGTCTGGCGAAGTGGACTCGCAAACCTGGATCGAGGAGCCGGCCACCCGTGACGCCTTCGTCGAGTTGCTGAGCCCCAAGCGGCTCATCGGCGGCAAAGCAGACGACCGCTTGCCCGCTCTGTTCGCGGAGTCGGTGCTGGCTGCCGAAGACATCACCGAAGCGTTGGGCACTCAGATCCGCCGAGCCGTCGAACTCGTGGTCTCGGCTGTCTCCGAATCCTCCAGCGACGCCCGCAGCAGGGGCGAGCCGGACCCGTTGCCCCAGGACGGTGACGCAATCTACCAGGCTGTCGTCACTGTCATGATGCGACTGGTCTTCTTGCTGTTCGCCGAAGAACGCGGCCTGCTACCCCAAGGCCAGCTGTTCGAGAACGGCTACGGCCTGGCGATAGTGCTGGATGAGTTGGAGGCTCGCGCCCGCGACGAGGGCGAGGAGTCGATGGACAGCACCCGCTTGACCTGGCACCGGCTTTTGGCGACATCTCAGGCTCTTTACACCGGCGCATCGTTCGAGGACATGCGGCTTCCCGCCTACGGCGGCTCGCTGTTCGATCCAGAGCGGTTCCTGTTCTTGGCGGCCACCACCGACCGGGGCGCTTTGGCCATAGCGGTTTCTGACCGGGTGATGCTGCATGTCCTTCGCGCGGTCCAGATAGCCAAGCCCAAGGGCCAAGACGCCCGCCGCATCTC
>JAITJY010000105.1 GCA_031278675.1 Bifidobacteriaceae bacterium | reverse complement strand
TCGGGTTCCGCAACATCCGCAACTACATCGCCCGGGCGCTCCTCGACACCAGCGGATTCAGACCAAGGATGCAGCTCCCCCTCCAATGACCACTACACCCTCGTTTGCGAAGAGCCGGTAAACCTGCTGGCCATAGCCGGGAATATTGAATACCGATTCGGTTATTACGGCGCCACCTAAGAGCGCGCCGAACTCGGTCCCGATCACGGTCACAATTGGGATCAGCGCGTTGCGCAGCACATGGAACAGGGCCACCCGCCACTCCGGCAGCCCCCTCGCCCGGGCGGCGCGCACGTGCTCCGAGCCCATCGCGTCGCCTATGCCGGACCGGGTGAAGCGAATCAGGAACGCCAAAGACCCCAGCGCCAGCACAACGGCCGGCACAATCAGCTCAAGCCAAGTCGCCTGGGCCGAGACGGTCGGCTTGACCCAGCCCCACTTCACCCCGAGGAAATACTGGATCACGAACGCACTTACGAAGGTCGGCACTCCGACTAGGACCATTGTCACCACCATGATGCCGCCGTCGAAGCCCGTACCGCGCCGCCGGCCGGCAATCATCCCGAGGGCAATCCCGACAACCGACTGAATAGCCACCGTCAGCACGGTCAACCTGGCCGTTGCCGGAAACACGCGGGCGATTATCTCGGTCACCGGCCGGCCAGCGAAAGTCTCCCCCAAATCCCCTTGGAACACGTTCCCCAAATAAATCAGATACTGGACAAAGAACGGTTGGTCCAAATGATATTTAGCGGAGATCTTGGCCCGCGTCGCAGCGTCCAGAACCGCATTCTCCCCAGCCAAGGCCGCCACCGGGTCGCCCGGCATGGCATAAACCAGCGCGAACAGCAGCAGCGTCGCAGCGAAAATGACAACAATTGCTTGCCCGGTGCGGGAAAGCGCGTATCTAGTCATGGGCTGGGTTCCGGCGCTGGCCTATTCTCCTGTGGCCTCGGTCACAAAACGCTCTATGTCCGCCAATTCGGCCAGACGGCTGGCCTGGTCCACATAGATCATGTGCCCGGCCTCAAACAACGAGATCCGCACATTCGCGATCAATTCGGGCGGCACCTGCAATTTGGCTACGTCACTGACCGCACCCCAATAAGGCGTGCAGAGGTCGAAGTAGCCCAACTGGTAAAGGACCTTGAGCCGCCGGTTTCGCCGCAGCGCGGCAGACAGGGAACCCAGGACATTGGTACCGTCGCGGAAAGGATCGCTGGGCTGGCGCCACGGGCGCACCCGATCGGTGATGATCTCGTAGCTGAGGTCGTTTTCATAACCCAACTCGGCTCGCAAATAATGGTTAATGGCCCCAGCGAAAGCGCCCTTGAGAACCTGGTCGGTGGGGTCCTCAGCGACGTGTTCGCCCGCGCCGTCCGGGTTCCAGCCGGTGAAGCGGCCGTCGATCTCGCCGACCGTCAATCCCCGGTCACGGAGCAACTCCGCCTGAAAACGCCGCTTGTCGATTGACCAACGGACCGCTTCGACGTAGTTCCGGCTGAGCCCGGTTAGGCCTGCGACCTGGGAGATCACAGCTTCCTGGTCTGGCGGGGCCAGCCGGTTGCCCTGGTTGAGAGCCCACAGATACTGCGTGTCGGCAAACTCTTGGGCTTCGGCGACTACCTCAGGCAGTGAACGGCCGGGATGTTTCCCGTGGTACCAGGCGACCGCCGCGTAACTCGGCAAGAAGGCGTGAGCGCCCAGGATGGAACCCGGGTCAAACCGCATGCGCCCGGACGTGATTGGCGAGGAGATCAAGATCAACCCGTTCAGGTAGAGCCCGTGGCGGCGCGCCAGGAGTTCGGTCACAGCGGAACCCCGCAGCACACCATAGGATTCGCCCGCAATGAACAAAGGCGAAGCCCACCGCCGATGCCGTGTGACCCACAGCCGAATGATCTCAGTGACCGATTCGACGTCCTCCTCGACCCCGTGGAACTGGTCCGCCTTTTCGCCCTCGACCACCCGCGAGTAGCCGGTTGACACCGGGTCAATCAGCACCAGGTCGGCGTAGCGCAGCGGCGAGTGCGGATTGTCGACTAACCGATACGGCGGAGCCAGCGGCGTTACCCCGTCCTTTGCCACCGCCTGCGCCAGGCGCGGTCCGAACAGCCCAAGATGCAGCCACACCGAACTGGACCCAGGCCCGCCGTTGAAGACGAAGATCACCGGTCTGGGGTTGGTCCTCGTGACAGCAGGCCGGTGGCCAGCCTGCCCGTCGCCAGCAGGCCGGTCGCCAGCGTGCGCGTCGCCAGCAGGCCGGTCGGCAGCCTGCCCGTCGCCAGCAGGCCGGTCGCCAGCCTGCCCGTCGCCAGCCTGCCCGTCGCCATCGTGCTCGTCGCCAGCAGGCCGGTCGCCAGCCTGCCCGTCGCCAGCTTGCCGGTCGCCAGCCTGCCCGTCGCCAGCCTGCCGGTCGCCATCGTGCGCGTCGCCAGCTTGCCCGATGCCGACGTATTCGGTAACGAAAACCCGCGCCTTTGTGTTCGCCTCGCGTGCCCGGTCTCCGCCAACGTTCTCCAGCGTCAAGTCGTGGTAGCCGGCCGTGGCGACGTAGGCAACCTCGCCCTGCTCGGTCCAAAGCACGTGGCGGGTACGCGACGCTTGCAGGCGGCGAGCAGCGTTCGGATCCGCGAGCGGGGGCGCGCAGTCCCGGTCCGCTGCGGTGGCCTGCTCACCCATCAGGAGTCCTCCTTGTGGACCAGGTAGGTTGTCGAACCGAAGGCGGAGCTTTGGACGTTCGAGACCTTGGCTGAGTGGATCGTCGCCCGGTAGGTGTACCACAGCGGGACGGCTGGCAGGTCGCGCAACAACACCTCTTGGGCTTGGTTGAAGTAGGCGTTGGCGTCATCGACCGAAGTCTGGGCGCGGCCGTTGGCGAGTAACTGCTCGAATTCTTCTGAGTCGTACCCGGAGCCGGAACTGGCGGATCCGGCCCGCGAATAGACGTTGCGCAGAATGTCATCCAGACCTGGGTTGAACGGAATCTCGGAAGCGCGCCACGGCCCAACGAACTCCTGCTTGTCCCGCTTCTCCAAGAACTCTGGGAAAGTCGTGATCGGGGCCGGCACCGCGTTCAGGTCCAGGTTTGCCCGTAGCTGGTTCGCGACCGCCTCGACCCACTCCTTGTGGGCGCCATCGGCGTTGTAATAGATCGGCAGCTCCTCGGCGGGGTAGCCGCCCGCCTCAGCGAGTAGTTGCTTAGCCAACTCCGGGTCGAAATCCAACACATCGGAGCCGGGCAAATCGCCGTCCCAGCCATAAAGACCCTCCTGCGTGAACTCGCGGGCGGGCGCGGCCAGGCCGTTGAAGACCGTGGCGATGATCTCCTCACGGTCAATCGCGTACGAGATCGCTTGGCGGACCTTCAGGCCGTTCGCAGAACTCCAGAACTCGTCGTAGATGGGGAAGGTGAGAGTCTGGGTGGGGCCGCCCGGACCAGTGATGAAACGGTCCCCGAAATCATCCGCCGCCGTCAACAGGCCTGCGCCGGAGGCCGTGCCGATGTCGAGGTTGTCCGCTAACACATCCTGGTAGATCGCGTCCGGGTTGGTATAAAACCGGATGTAGACGCCTGTGTTTTCCGGAACGCGGGTCCCCGTGTAGTTCGGATTCACCTCCAAATAGGCGCCATCTGACTCGTCAATTTCCTTTTGTAGCTGGTACGGCCCATTCCCGATCGGGTTCTTGACCCAGCCCTCGTAGTCGTCAAAGAACGCCTGCGGCAACGGCGAGAACACGGTCGAAGTCAAGAGGTTCGTGAAGGAGGAATAGACATCCGTCAATTCGACGGTGAAGGTCAGGTCATCGACTTTGGTCAGCCCCTCGAATTCGGTGGTCGCCGGGCCGGCGCCCTCCTCGGCTGGGTGGAGCTTGTCGTAGCCTTTGATTACCGCCAGGTCGCCGGTGGCGATTTGGGCGTTGTCGATGTTGGCGCCCCAGGTCCAAGCGTCAATGAAGCTGTCGGACGTGACCGGCTCGTTGTTGGCGAATTTCTGGCCCGCCTTGATTTTGATGGTCCAAGTCTTGGCGTCTTCGGTGGTAATTGACTCAGCGAGCTCGTAGACGACCTTGTTGTCCGGGTCGACCCGAACCAGGCCGTCGAAGATCAGCCAGAGAATGGTCTTGCGGCCAGCCTCCTCCGAGTCCGTCGGGATCAGCGGTCCGCCCGGAGGGGTGCCCGCAGAACTAATTGGGTTGTAGACCGCAGTTGGCTCACCGGCGCTATTAGTGCCCGGTGCCGTTGACTGGCTGCCGCCGCTATCGCAGGCCGCGATTGGCTCCCCCAGGATTAGGACTGCGGCCGCGGCGG
>JAITJY010000054.1 GCA_031278675.1 Bifidobacteriaceae bacterium | reverse complement strand
CAACGCCTCCGGCGGCCGTTATGCCGTGGACTATCCCGTGGTCATGAACGGCAACAGCCACGGCACGGCGATGACGTTCGGCTATCTGGTCGGGGAGGACCTGGCCAACGCCTAGCCATGCGGGTACGGCCATCCGCAGGCGGCCTCGGCGCCAACGTCGCTGCGACGTTCGGCGCCGGGGCCGCCAGCGCGAGTGCCCGCTGGCCCAACGGTTGACCCGGTCCGAATGCTCATGGCGCTTGACCACGAGGGCGATCAGAACGCTCGAGTCCAGGAGATGCGCGGTCGCGGTTCCTTGTCCAGCCACTCTTGGACCTCCGCTTGGGTGAAGGCGCGCCCGAGGTCGCCAGCCGGGAATCCCGATGCGGGGTGGGATTTGGGTTGATGCCAAATTGTGATTTATTGCCCGGTTTGCTGGCCGTTTGCCGCGGATATTATGGCGGGCAGTTCCTGGCCCCAGCAATTAAACCAACAGAAGGGAACAAGGTTATGCAGCACTCTAAACCCACCGGAACGGACCGACGGAGTTTTCTGAAGGGGGCAGCCCTAGTCGGCGCGGGTGTGGCCGCCACGGGGCTGGTGGCCGCCTGCACGCCATCGTCCTCCGGAGACGGCGAAACTGGAGGGTCCTCCACAACGGGCGGCGGCTCGACTTCCTCTGGCGGCTGGTCGTGGGAGACGCCGCCGGAGCCCATCACGGACATCGCCAACACGGTCGACGCCGACCTGGTGATTGTCGGGGCGGGCATGGCTGGGATCAACGTCGCTTCCGCCGCCGCAGCCAACGGGATGAAAGTGGTGGTGGTCGAGCGCACTGACTCTTATGTGGTGCGGGGCGCGGACAACGCCGCGATCAACTCGAAATACCACACCGCAAACGGGATTGTGTTCGACAAGGCGCAAATCCTCAAAGAGCTGTCGCAATGGCCAAGAATGCAGAACGACCTGAACTTGGTGAAGCTTTGGGTCTACCGGTCCGGCGAAGTGTTTGACGACCTGATCGACCTGGCCGCCGAGCATGGGCTCAAACCCATCGCTGGGATGGGCAACGTGGGCGGCCTGGAGAACGAGGAGCTGTTCTACCGCCAATACCCCACCTCCATCTCCTTTGTCCCAGACGACATGAACGAGCCAGCGATGATGCTGGAGGACGGCCGCTGGGTCAACAACCTGCTGGGCGACGTGCTGCTGAACCAGGCCCAGGAGAACGGCGCCGAGTTCGCCTTCAACTTCCTGGCCGAGCAACTGGTCAAGGACGGCGCCCGGGTCAGCGGCGTCATCGCCAAGGCCGAGGACGGCACCTACACCCAATTCAACGCCACGAAAGGGGTTGTCTTGTGCACCGGCGACATCAGCGGCAACCCGGAGATGCTGGAAGCTTGGGCGCCGATAGCGCTGCGCGCCGACCCAACGGAGTACGTGCCGCCGGGGGTCAACGACGGCTCCGGCATGAAGATGGCCCTGTGGGCTGGAGCGGCGGTGCAGCGCGGCCCGGCCGCCCCCATGATCCACGCGGTTGGCGACGGGACGCTGCTGGGGGTCTCATGGCTCTCGGTCAACCGCCTGGGCAAGCGCTTCGTCAATGAGCTGTACCACGAGGTCTCGACCTCCAACTCGCGGTTGGCGCAGCCCGGCGGGGTGGCCTGGTACATCCTGGACAGCGACTACGCCGAAAAGATCACCAAGGTGGTCGGCGCGGACAGCCCCGCCCTGGGCCGGTACCTGCCAGCCGACGAGGCCAAGCTGCAAGAGATGATGGACGCCGGCAAGCTGTGGAAGGCGGACACCCTGGAAGACCTGGCCGCCCAAATCGGCATCGAAGACGTCGAGACCTTCCTGGCGACCGTCTCCCACTACAACGACCTCTGCGCGGCCGGCCAGGACACCGACTTCCTGAAGCCCGCCAAGCAGATGGACTCGGCAATTCTCAAGGCGCCGTTCTACGCCCGCTGGGTGCCGGCTGTGCCGCTGGTCGTGATCTACGGTCTGAACTGCACCGATCAGCTCCAGGTCTGCGACGCGGAGGACAACCCCATCGAGGGCCTTTACGCCGCCGGCAATATGTGCGGCAACTACTTCGTTGACGACTACCCAATGCTCTGCCCAGGCCAAAGCCACGGGCGGACCATCACCACCGGCCGGCTTCTGGGCACCTCCCTGGCCACCGGTGAGAAGATCACGGTGGACATGAGCGCCTGACCTTCTTCAGTTCTAGTGGTCCTGGCGACCGTTCAGATTTCTGGCGGTTGCCAGGACCGCTGCCTTTCGGGTTGATGCCAAATTGTGATTTATCGCCCGGTCTGCCAGCCGTTTGCCGCGGATATTATGGCGAGCAGTTCCCGGCCTCAGCAATTAAACCAACAGAAGGGAACAAGATTATGCAGCAATCTAAACCCACCGGAACGGACCGACGGAGTTTTCTGAAGGGAGCCGCCCTAGTCGGCGCGGGTGTGGCCGCCACGGGGCTGGTGGCCGCCTGCACGCCATCGTCCTCCGGCGAAGAGGAAACGGAAGGGTCACCCACAACAACCGGCGGCGCGGCCGAAGAAGACCTGGGCGGCTCGATCGCCGTCATGAAGCCGATCGCGGATTCCGAGATCAAGGAGACCATCGACGTTGACATCGTTGTCATCGGCGGGGGAGTCTCCGGTTCGGTGGCGGCAGCGACGGCCGCCGAGGCCGGCAAGAACGTCGCCGTCCTGCAAAAGGCAGAGGTGGCGGTGGCAAATGGAGCGGGCGCCGCAGCCTGGAACTCCAAGCTGACGGTGGAGAGCGGGGCTGATTTCGACCCCTGGGTAGCGGTCATCGATTGGACCCGGCAAGGCGAGAACCGGGCCGATCTCGACCTGCTCAAGACCTGGATCTACAACTCGGGGCCGACGATGGACTGGCTCGTGCCGATGACGAACGACGTCGAAGGGGTTGGACCGGTCTTCGGTGGCGGCAGCGCCGAATTCGGCGACGAAGACCTCTGGACCCGGGACTATCCCACCGTGCACATGTGGATGGGGCAAATGGGACCCTTGGCCCAGTGGCTGCTCGACTATTCGGAGGAAAAAGGCGGCAAGGTCTACTACAGCACGCCGGCAGTGCAGATTGTCCGCGACGGCGACAACACTGGGCGGGTCAGCGGCGTCATCGCCAAGAACGAGGCAGGCGAGTACGTCAAGTTCAACGCCGCCGATGCCGTCATTCTGGCGGCAGGCGACTACGGCAACAACCCGGTTCTGCGCGCCCAGTATCTGCCCCACGCCGAGGGCCTGCCCTGCGCTTATATGCGGCCGGACGTGAACAAGGGCGACGGGCAGTACATGGGCATGTACATCGGCGGCAAAATGCAATTGGGGCCGCATTGCTCCAACATCCACTTCGACCCGCCGGTCGGGGTGCCGGATGTGACAGGCTCGGGCATGCCCTGGCTGTTCGTGAACAAGCGGGGCCGGCGTTTCTGCAACGAGGACATGCAATACGGCCAGCTTTACGCCCAAGACATGAACCAGCCGGACTTCATGCACTACCAAATCTTCGACGGGAACTTCCGAACCGACTATATGGAGATGGGCGAAGGGATGATGAGGGGCGCCTTCTTCGGCATCGACCCCGGGGAAGCGATCGACGCCGCGGTGGCTGAAGGCAACGTCTTCATGGCTGACACCATTGAGGAGTTGGCCGAGGCTGTCGGCCTGCCGGCCGACGCGCTGAAGGCGACCGTGGACCGCTACAACGTGTTGTGCGATGCGGGTTATGACGATGACTACGGCAAGCAGGCGGCGCGGCTCAAGGCCGTCAAGCAGGCGCCGTTCTACGCCATCGCCCGCCAGCCGGGGGTTCTGTGCACCCTCAACGGCGTCATCACGAACGGCAACTATCAGGCGCTCGACGACAATCACGACGTCATCGAGGGGTTGTACGTGGTGGGCAACTGCCAGGGCAACTTCTTCGGTGGCCTGGAGCACCAGATGATCATCCCGGGCATGAGCCTGGGACGCGCCATGACAACCGGCCGGGTGGCCGGTTTGCTGGCCTCCGGCCAGCCAATAGCCAGCGGGCGCATCTAGCCCGGCGGGCGGGTCAGGGTCAGGGCAGTCTGCACTGGGTCAGCTGTCCTGGCCCTGACCTGCGTTTAGGCCATTAAATCAGGGCTGGGAAAAGGTTGGCCAGGCGGCCCAGCAGGCCAGACAACAGCAGGAAGCCGACCGCCATCAGCGCCAGGCCAACGCCGATGTCGACCGCCCGGTGGTGGCGCACCAGCCACTTCAGCTTTGTGACCAGGGCTTGCGCCCCGGCCGTGACCGCCACGAAGGGCAGCCCCAGGCCGATTCCGAACAGCGCCATGAGGGCCAGGCCGCTGAGGGCGGTGGGCCGCGCCGTGGCCAAGCCCAGGACAGCGCCCAAGACCGGCCCGATGCAGGGCGTCCAGCCCGCGCCGAAGGCTAGGCCCAGCAGGATGGAACGGCGCCAGGTCGGGACCTCGGCCGGGTCCGGGCGCCAGGACGGGCCGGCTTGGCGCGACAACGCCGCCAGGTTGATCCAGCCGGCACGGTTCAGGCCCATCAGCATCAACAGGGCGCCGCCGATGACGCGCAGCCAGACGCGGTAGTCCGCCAC
>JAITJY010000010.1 GCA_031278675.1 Bifidobacteriaceae bacterium | reverse complement strand
CTGCGTCACGCGAGTGAACCTGCTCCTGTCCTTCCCGGTGGTTGGCTTCTGGTGGCCTTTCGCGTTGACGGCGGCTGAGAGCAGCGGCTCGCCGCGATAGTCGGAAACCGTGTGAAAATCGCGCAGCACCGTGCCCGGTCGGTCTATGCGGACGCCTAGTTTGAGACCCAACAGATCGTCAATCGGCCCGGAGCGGCGGGTGCCGCAGGCGGCAGCGAGTAGCCCGACAACCCCCGATTTACTCGGCGCATTGGCTGTTTCCCTGCGGTTGCCTTGGCTGGGACCTCCCCAGGCCTGAAGCGGGCCGGCCAGCCGCAGGACCAGCGTGGATTCTCCGGCGCTCACGGATCAGCCCCGGGCCACTACGGCCGACCGGAGGGCCGCACGCAGGTCCCCGAAGGCCAGGTTGGGGCCAAAGGCCGCTTCGACAGCGTCGCGGGCGTCGGCTTCAACCACGACTGAATTGAGGGAGCCGAAAGCGCCAATCGGCTCATCGCCCCAGAGGTCCTTGTCGGCTCGGTAGAGTTTCGCGAGCCTAGCCACGGAAGCGCTCAGCGCTCCTAGATGGCCGGTGATGGCGGACTCGAAGGCGGTCACCAGGTTGACTGGTTGGTCCTCTCGAAGCACCACAGCGACCAGCGTTGGCCGCGTCCGGTGCGCGAAGGCGTTCTGGTGTCCGGACGGCACCGACAGCGCGAAACTGTCGACGAACAAGTCCAGGGCCGCGATAGCTGCATCCCAAGATCCAGACAGGTTCTCGGCCAGTTGATGCAGACCGACCGAGGCGTATCTGTAATAGGTTGCCGAATTGAACTCAACGGTGCCGATCATTCCGGCACCCGTGTCCTCGCGGGGATTCTGATCGTCGACAGCTGTGAAGTAATCGAATCCAATCTCGACGGGATGGGTTGACAGGGCGTGCGCGACTTGCACGGCCGCGTCCACGTTCATTTTGGGCAGGTCGGCCACCATCCGCCCGAAGAGAGCGACATCGACCGGGTGGCCCTCGTGCAGCGCGGAGTCCAGCGTGACCGGCTCGAGCGCGGCTTTGAGGTCTTTGTCGGAAAGCGATCCGTCGAGCTGCAGATTCCTGACCTGCGCCACCGCCGAGTCAAGCTGCGGCAGGCCGAAAAACAGCAGATAGGGCAGCAAGCGCTTATTCTTGTCGATTTTGTCAATGCCCATGCCTTCAACCAGCACTGCGGCGGCACGGTCAGCCAACTCCGGGCCAATCCGAGCGCCCAAGACCAACCGCTCTGACAGCAGTTCGTGAAGCCGCCGCGTCCGGACCGCCCGCAGTTGCTCTTCCTGGCGGCTCGCGAAGGCCAGTCTCGCAGCCCGTTTCAAGGCCTGCGATGAGATCCTGGCTCGCCGTGTGCCACCGTAAATGGCTTGCTTGGGACTTCCTGTGTCGTCCCTGTTTACGTTGCTGGGAGGCAAGGATTGAATGACGTGAATGTCAGCATAGAGGCGCTGATGGACCATGTTTTTCCTCCTGGGTTATCGATACGTTCCCGTCCAACGCGGGACTATTTGGATGGCGCCGGCTCAAAGCGGAAATAGCCAGCGCCCCAGCGCAGCCGTGCCCGCTCGCGCGACTCGGGGTAGGACCAGCTAACTAGGTCCTCGAAGAGCGTCTCGTAATCAAGCCCGATGTCTGCCTGACGGAGTTGCATAACCAGCCCCCGCAACAGGACGGCCAATTCATCGACATTGTCAGTAGTCGCCGCCGCAGTGAAACGGCGCTCGAGGGCCTCTTGCGAGAATGCTCCAGACGTTTGCAGCCTGCGCAGCGCCCCGCCAAGACTTAGGCTCCGCACGTTCATGGTTTGCCGCTTGGACTGCTGGTGGAATCCGAACAACACCAGCGCGTGGTGCTCCGCTCGGAATCGCGGGGTTATCCTGCCCCGGCTGTCGCCAAGCTCCGAATAGTACGGCCACATGGCCGGGACCGATCCCGGCGGTCTGCCCACGCCTTTGCGCAAGGCGGCCAGATCTGCCCCGTCTGGCATCTTGGTGGTCAAGGAATCGTCTGGCCCGGAACTTCCAAAGCGTTGCCAATAGTGGCGCCTGGCGACGCGCTTATCCGAGCGGGGCTGCGAGTCAGTCATGGTTGTTCTCCTCCTGGGATGCGGCGGACTCCTCTGCCGGTCTGGACCAACCCAGTGGCAGTTGCTTGCGCAGCGTGGCGTTGAAGCTGCGCTGCGCCAGAGTGGTGTTGCGGCGCTGCCCACCCACCTTCCCTCGATTGAAGGCGGCTGGCGGGTTGCCAGACAAGAGCGCCTCAGCCTGGCTCCTAGCGATATCGACCGCCGCGCGCTCCCACGCTTGAAGCGGACCCAGAATGTCGTCCGGGTCGCGTCGCAGCGTGTTCATCAGCCAGCGCAGCGGGCCACCCAAGCTGTGCGTCACAGCGTCACCGGCGCCGGGGGCTCCCGCAGGCGTCCGTTCTCCGCCGCAGGCCTCCCGCAGATCAGATTCCAAGCGATTGAGCGCTCGGCGGATCACCTCTGCCTGCCCGGCGGCATCGAGCACAAAACGGCGCACCGCCTCATCAGCATTGAGAGCGCGAACAGGAACGGGCAAAGAATCTGCTATCACGCTGTCGACGACCGCCGACTGCGTGCCGTACTCCACGCCCACGCTGAGGACGTCGAGCGGGTAACTTGGCTCGATGTGTCCTTCATCGAGGGCGTCCCCGACCTGCACAAGCAAGTGCGAGGTCCTAGTCTTGCGCTCATCCGCGGTGTCCACGCGGACCGCCAGCAGCGAAGTCAGGCCGCGCCAGCCGGTCCTGCCCGGAGTGTGCCGCACAGGGATGTCTGGCCCCAATCCCGGCACCGGACGTGACCTTATCCGCCACTGCGTCCTGGGGTCCCAATGAGGCACCTCCTTGAGCCTGTCGCCAGCCGTCAGCACAACGTGGCGCACAACCACCTGTCCCCCGGGCGACGCCTCGGGAATCAGGCGGATTCGCCGCGACTGCCAGGTCAACAATTCCAGCAGACCAGTGGGAGTCCGGGCGTCATCCCAGCTTGGGCCGCGCGGCCGGCCCCGCCAATGCGGCCGGTCCTCCCCGCCGAGTCTCCACATCGGTCCGGCTGGGACGTTCAACGCGATGGTCTCGAAAAGGTTCCGTCCCTGCGGAATTACCAGGCCGATGGCGCCGAGCGTCCCGACATGGTTGCCGGTGGTCTTGCCGGCCCTGACCGCGGGATCGCCAGCCGCGCCGGTCTTGATGGCGGCGGTGTCATAGGCTTGCGCCACCTCAAGCGCGGCAAAGGCGGCGACGGGGTCGAGAACTGGGGGCTCGGCGTCAGTGCGCGTTCCGAACAGCGGCACGCTGTTGCCTTTGGCGACGGCGGGCTGAAGGACTGACGAAGGCTTGAACTCGTTCTTCACCGTCCGCAGCCCGGGCGCCTGGTCGA
>JAITJY010000392.1 GCA_031278675.1 Bifidobacteriaceae bacterium | reverse complement strand
AGCCGGAGACTTTGGCCAGAACATCACGCGAGGACAGGATCAGATAATCCACCTCGCCAAACGTGATTTCGGTGCCGCCGTACTTCGAATAGATGACCTTGTCGCCGACGGCCACATCGATCGGGACGCGGTTGCCCTTGTCGTCGATGCGGCCGGGGCCCACGGCCACGACCTCCCCTTCCTGGGGCTTTTCCTTGGCCGTGTCGGGTAGGTATAGACCGGAGGCCGTCTGAGCTGCCGCCTCAATTGGCGTCACGACGATCCGGTCCTCGAGCGGTTGGATGGAGACCGACACTGCGGACCTCCCTTTCGCGATCTAGAAGTTGCACTTGGTTGATCTGCTCCCCCGTTGGGCTCTCACGTGCCGTCGCGGTGTCACGCCTGAGCTTGAAGGGAGAACTGCCCCACCGATTTGGTGGGACCAGTTCACTGTATGTCCGAAGTTAGCACTCGGTCAAGCCGAGTGCTAAGCGTGTCACATATCGGAGCGCTCTTGGGCTCAAGACGAATAGACTGCGAGGACTGAATCAACTGGCCAACCCACCTCACCGCAAAGGAAGACCCTGACCATGAACCAAACCGATCCGCTTGTTGGCGCAGCCCTGGATGAGGCCATCATTGACCGCGACCACGCGTCGTTCTTCGCGCCTTGGAGTGCGCAAGCTAGTCGGCCAAGGGTGCACATCGCGGGTGGACAGGGAGCAGAAATCTGGGATCATGCGGGCCGACACTGGATCGATTTTTCGTCGCAACTGGTCAACGCGAACCTGGGCTACGGCCATCCAGCGGTGGTGGAGGCGATCCAGCGGCAGGCCGCCACGCTGGCAACAATCCAGCCCGCCACGGCGAATCTGGCCCGGGCGGAGGCCGCCGAAGCTGTCATCCGTCACATGCCTACGGGCATGAACCGGATCTTGTTCACCAATGCGGGCGCTGACGCGGTTGAGAACGCCATCCGGCTGGCGCGGCTGCACACTGGCCGCACCAAGGTGATCTCGTTTTACCGCTCTTATCACGGCAACACCGGAGCGGCGATCGCTGCGACTGGCGATTGGCGCCGCATTCCGAATGAGTTCGCCTGGGGGCACCGCCATGTCTTTGGCCCTTATCTGTACCGCAGCGAATACTGGGCCACCACGCCTCAAGAGGAAGCCGACCGCGCCGCGCATCACTTGCGCCGGGTGGTCGAGGCCGAAGGCCCGGACACCGTTGCGGCCTTCCTGTTCGAGACCATCCCCGGCACGGCCGGCATCTTGGTGCCGCCGCCCACCTACCTGCCGCAGGTCCGAGCGCTAGCTGACGAATACGGCATCGTGCTGATATTGGATGAGGTCATGGCTGGTTTTGGCCGTAGCGGTAGTTGGCTGGCGCTGGACCATTTCTCGGTCCGGCCGGACTTGGTGACGTTCGCCAAGGGGGTCAACTCGGGGTATGTGCCGGCGGGCGGAGTGGCACTATCCGATGAGATTGCAACGCGTTTCGACGCACGTTTGTTCCCCGGCGGCCTGACGTATTCCGGCCACCCGTTGGCAATGGCGGCGGTCACCGCGAACATTACGGCCATGGAGGACGATGCCGTCATCCCTCACGCTGCCGCCATCGGCACTGAGGTGATCGGGCCGGCGCTCGCGCGGCTCGCGGAGCGGCATCCTTTGGTCGGTGAGGTCCGCGGGATGGGCTGTTTCTGGGCGGTGGAATTGGTCGGCGACCAGGCGACTCGGGCACCCCTGCCGGCCGCCACAGTGGCTCAGATCGGAGCGGACTGCCGCGCGGCGGGAATGTGGCCCATCACTGTCGACAACCGCATCCATCTGACCCCGCCGTGCGTGATCTCGGCTGCCCAAGCCCGCGCCGGCCTAGCTATTTTGGAGCAGGTCCTCAACAACCAGCCGACGGGCCACCGCTGAACCGCACCCAAGCCTTGACCAAGCACCGATCAGGGGCCGGGGCGGCGGGTAGGGTGGGCAGGTGGATTTGGGCGATGTCGCGTCCCTGGTTTCCGACCAAGGACGCTACCTGTTGGAGCGGCTGGCTAGCCGCTCCGAGGCCTATTCCTCCCAGGGGGCGCTGGCACTCGCCGAGGGTCTGAGACGACGCGGCGTTGATCCCCGCCTCGCAGCGGCTGCTTTGACCCAGCTCAGGCTCCGCCAGGCGGCGGAGCCCAAGTTCGGGGAGTTCGCCCAGCACATGTTGTTCACCGACCAGGGACTGGCTCAAGCCACCCGGTTGGTGGTCGCCGCCCACCACGCGCGGCGCTATCTCGCGGCGGGTGCGACCCACGTCGCGGACCTCACCGGCGGGATCGGGGGCGACGCCCTAGCCCTGGCCGCCTTGGGACTGCGTGTCACCGTATTCGAACGAGACCCCCTCACAGCCGCGATCGCCCGCGCCAACCTCGCCGCTTTCCCGGAGGCCCGCATAGTCACCGCCGATTCCCTTGAAGCCGATCTGACCAGCGCAGATGCCCTGTGGGCCGACCCGTCCAGGCGCGCCGCCAACGGCCGACGCATCTTCGATCCCGCCGCCTGGGACCCGCCCCTCGCGCGCCTGCTTCCGCTCGCCACCGACCGCCCGCTCGGCATCAAGGCCGCCCCCGGCCTGCCGCACAGCGCCATCCCGCCCGGCGCCGAAGCAGAGTGGGTTTCGGCAGACGGCGCCGTGGTCGAGGTCGCGTTATGGTTCGGATCGCTCCGCCAGCTTCCCCCGCCCGGTTCCGCCCCGCCACCACATCCCCCGGCCCAGCCCGGCACCTTCCCGCCCGGTTCCGCCGCGCCACCACATCCCCCGGCCCAGCCCGACACCCCCACGCCCGATGCCGCCGCGCCACCAAATCCCCCGGCCCAGCCCGGTTCCGCCCAGCCACCACATCCCCCGGCCCCGCCCGGCACCCCCACGCCCGATGCCGCCATCCCGCCCGCCGCCGCTCACGGCCTGACACGCCCGCCCGGCGCGCGCGCGGGCACGGCTGCCCGCAGCGCCCTCGTGATCCGGGACGGGGCCGCGCACCACCTGGTCGAGGATTCGGTCCCGCCGTTGCCGACGGGCACCCTCGGCGCTTATCTCTACGAGCCGGATGGCGCAGTTATCCGGGCCGGATTGCTGCAACAGGCCGCCGCGCCACTGGCGGACGCCCGGCTGGTCCACCCCAAGATCGCCTACATCACGGCCGGGCAATTGGTCCAAGACAGCCCATTCCTGACGGCCTACAGTGTCGAAGATTCTTTTCCGTTTTCCCTCAAACGGTTGCAGGCGTATTTGCGGCGGCACGGCATAGGCCAACTGATTGTAAAGAAGCGCGGCACCGCTGTGGACCCTGCGGACCTGCTAAAACGCCTAGATTTGCGGGGTGAGGGGAAGATGGTGGTAATACTGACCCGGCTGGGTGCGCAACAATCGGTGCTGGTGGTCCGCCCGCTCGCGGGAACCGGGGAATCCGGTGAATAGGCCGGATTCCCCGGCCAAACCTGCGCTGGACTCCCGCGTTTCCGCTGGTCAGCGTACCGCCGGCCGGCGCGGGCACGGCCGGAGCGGGCACGACCGGCGCGGACACGGCCGGAGCGGGCACGACCGGAGCGGGCACGGCCGGAGCGGACACGGCCCGAGCGGACACGGCCGGCGCGGGCACGACCGGCGCGGGCACGACCGGCGCGGGCCCGGCCGGAGCGCGGTTATTCGCCACGCTCCTGGGCGCTTAGCCTCGATCCACCGATCCTCACCTACTGCGCAGCACCAGCCAGGCACGCTGGACTCCCCTGACCAGCCGGGCAGGCCACCGGGTAGCCATCGCCGGCCAGGAACGGCCATCGCACCCGTCTGGTGCTTCCCTCCGGGGATCATCGGCGGATCCAGGCTTAATCCCGGAACGCAGGGGCCAAAATTGGTGGAGAACCTTTAGGAGGCAGTGATGGAAATTCCGTTTGCGCGCTCGGCGCGGGGCACGGTCGGGATCGAATGGGAAATCCAGTTGGTTGACCGGGATTCGGGCGACCTGCGGCAGGCCGCCGCCGCGCTGCTGGACGTGCTGCGCGGACCGGACGGTGCTGCCCCGCCCGGCATTGTGCAAGAGTTCCTGGTCAACACGCTAGAGATTGTCACCGACCCGTTCACGTCGGTGGGACTCGCAGCGCGTCAGGCCGGCGAACGGTTAGAAGCGATCAGGGCCGCCGCAGACCCGTTGCGCATTGACTTGATGGCGGCTGGAGGTCACCCATTCGCCCGCTGGGAACAACAAGAAGTGACGAACAAAGAACGGTACCGCGAACTCGTCGAACGGACGCAATGGTGGGGCCGCCAGATGGTGATCTACGGTGTGCACACCCATGTCGGGGTCGAAGACCGGCGAAAAGTGCTACCCATGGTGCGTGCGCTGCTCTGCTACTTGCCGCACTTACAGGCGCTGTCGGCATCGTCGCCTTATTGGAGCGGGCAAGCCACCGGCTACGCGTCCAACCGTGCCCTGCTCTTCCAACAACTCCCAACCGCCGGGCTGCCCTTTCAATTCCAACGCTGGGACGAATTGGAACACTACGTCAGCGACATGGTCTTGACCGGTGTGATCGATGTGTTCGACGAGATCAGGTGGGATATCCGGCCCGCTCCCCGGTTTGGCACACTGGAGGTGCGCGTCTGTGACGCCCTGCCCACCTTGAACGAGGTAGCCGCCGTTAGCGCCCTAGTCCAATGCTTGGTCGAAGAGTTCTCCACCCTGCTGGATGCCGGCCGCGAACTCCCCCACATGCCCGCCTGGTTTGTCCAAGAAAACAAGTGGCGGTCCGCCCGCTACGGGATGGACGCGATCATCATCCTGAACGCCGCCGGCGACGAAGCCCTGGTCACCGATCATCTCGACACCGTTCTGACCCGCCTCGCGCCCGTCGCGGAGCGGTTGAACTGTTCCGCCGAACTCGCCTTCATCCGGACCATGATCAGTGTGGGCGCCTCCTACCAGCGCCAGTTGGCCGTCGCCGATTCCGCCGGCGGCGACCTGAACGCAGTGGTCGCCTCCCTGGTCACCGAGCTAGCGACCAACCGCCCGGCCCGCGCCGCCTGATCGGCAGCGTGGGGCTCCGGTCGGCTGGCATCGAGAGCCGTTGCGGCTCCCGGTCAGCGCAGAGCCACCATGGACGGGCTGGGGCCCGAAGCACAACCGCGTGTCCACCCCCGGCCGCGTGTCCACCTCCGGCCGCGTGCCCACCTCCGGCCGCGTGTCCACCCCCGGCCGCGTGCCCACCCCCGTCCGCGTGTCCACCCCCGGCCGCGTGGCCACCCCCGGCCGCGTGCGCCCGCCGGTCAAGCCACCAGCACCGTCGGTGGGAGCGATGAGTCCGCGCCTAGGTCGAGGGCTGATGGCGCCAGGCCGTGCACCAGCGCGTGGACACCGGCCGCTGCGATCATTGCGCCGTTGTCCGTGCAAAACCGGACCGGCGGGATGCGCAAGTCCAGCCCATTCGCACCAAAACGCTCGGCCGCCAGGTCTCTGAGCTGCGTGTTTGCTGAGAATCCGCCGCCGATCACCACACACCCAAGCCCAAGTTCACGCGCCGCAGCGATGGTTTTCGCCGTCAACACGTCAGCCACCGCCCCGCTGAACGATGCCGCAAAGTCACCTACCGGCACCTCCCGCCCCGCGTCGTGGGCGGCTTCCAGCCAGCGGGCTGCCGCCGTCTTCAGTCCCGAGAACGAAAAATCGTACGCGTGGGTCGCTTGGTCTTTCGGGCGCATCAAGGCGCGCGGGAACGCAATCGCTGCAGGATTGCCGCTGCGGGCCAGCGCATCGATGTGCGGCCCACCCGGATACGGCAGGCCCAGCAGCCGGCCGACTTTATCGAAAGCTTCACCGGCGGCATCGTCCAACGTCTGTCCTAGCTGCGTGACGTGCGGCCCGTCAATCACCAGCAGCGAGGAATGGCCCCCGGAGACGATCAGCGCCAGCACGGGGCCGTCGAATGGGCCGTGCACCAGTTGATCGACGAGCGCGTGACCCACCACATGGTTCACCCCGAACAGCGGTTTGTCCAGCGCCAACGCATACGCCTTAGCTGTGGCCAGCCCCACCGCCAAAGAGCCGACCAGCCCTGGTCCCGCCGTCACAGCGATCGCATCGACGTCTGCGAGGCGGACCCCGACCGCTGCGAGTGTCGCTTGGACTGTCGGCCCGATCGCCTCCAAATGCGCCCGCGATGCGACCTCCGGCACAATTCCGCCGAAGCGCGCATGTTCGGCGACCGAAGACGCCACCCGGTCCTGGAGCAGCGTAAATCCCCTAGTCAACGCGACCCCAGTCTCGTCGCAGGAAGTCTCGATCCCCAGCACCAACGGTTCGTGTCGCACCCGGACACCTTAGCCTCAATCCACCGATCCTCGCCTACTGCGCCGCTCGCCAGCCAGGGGTGGGGCGCAGCTACTTGGTTAGGTCGTGGAGGTTGATTAGGCGGTCGAATTCGGCCTCTTCGAGGTAGCCGTGATCCAGGACCACTTCGCGGACGGATTTGCCGCTGGAGGCGGCCTCACGACCAATCTGATCGCCCAATTCGTGGCCCAGCGCAGGGCTCAGATAGGTCACCAAGCCGATTGAATTG
>JAITJY010000359.1 GCA_031278675.1 Bifidobacteriaceae bacterium | reverse complement strand
GCCAGAAGCCACCCCGCCAACGCACGCTCAATCGCCTGCAAGGTGGCGGCGGAACGGTCGGCCGCGAGCGCCGCGAACCCGACAGTGATAGTCCGCTCCACCAGGACAGCCGACGAGATAGCAGCACCGTCCAGACCCGCGACCGTGCGGAGCTGCACCGCCCAAGGTAGGCGGGCGCGGCCGCCTACGTCGGTGACCACCAGAGTCCCGCCTGCGGTCTCCACGATGCTGGCGAGGCCGATCCCACCGAACGACACATCAATCACCGTCACGCGGCCACCCCCAGCGCCCGCGCATCGCGGCGTGTCAGACGCGCCAACTCCTGCGCGATCCTCCGGATGTCAGTTTCGTCGCGGACCGACATCGTTTCGACAACAACCAGCGGCCCCGAGCCGGACAGCGCTGTCAGCGACGCATCAACCGTGGTGGTAGCGCCCGGGCCGAGAGGGCCACCACCGGGCAAGGTGAACACGTCAGCCATCGGATCAAGTGCCGATTCGACCCGGACCGTCGCGAGCGACAAGGACTCGACAACACCGGTCCCGAATGCTTCACCGACTGAGAGCCCCAAGTAAAGGACCCACCCCTTCCCGGAGAACGGCCCGGTCTTCGCGGGGCTGAATGGCCACAGGTCACGGAGCCCTTCCATTCCGTCAGTGACCCAACCGGTCAGTTTGTGCCACATCGCTTTGATTCCGTCGAGGAACCCCTGGATCAACGATTTACCGGAGTCAAATAGTTTCTGCCCCAAATCCCCAATAGCGCTAAGGATATTCTTGGGAATATCCGCAACCCATGTAATTATATTAGTGAAAACTTGTCTTGCGCCCTTCAGGAATTCGCTGAACCACTGTTTTGCGCCCTCAAAGAGTTTCCCGCCGAGCGGGGACAGCTCCTTCGTGGTATCCGATGGTACCCCTTGAATGAAGCTCCAGAATGCCTTGAGGATGGCGGGGAGGGCCGCGACCAGTGATTTGATGACCGCGTATCCGAGTTCGATGACCGCAGCGATCAGTTGTGGCGTGGCTTCCATCATGGCCGTCGTGATCATCGGGAACGCGGAGATGACCGCATCGATAATCGCGGGCAGCGATTCACTAATCCCGGTGATCAAGCCAACCATCAGTTGGATCGCCGCGTTGATCAGCTCTGGGGTCATCGCGACCAGCGCGGTGACCAGTTGCGGGATCACGGTGACCACGGCATCCACAATCAGAGGCAGGGTGGCGGTGATAGCGGTGAGGACTGCGGGGATGATCTTCGCGATAGCGGTGATCAACGTCGGAGCCAAGGCGAGTAGCGCCGGGAGGATTTGTTCAATCACACCGGGCAACGCGTCCACTATCCGTTGGAACAACGGGACGACCTGCTTGACGATGTTCCCGAATGCGTCGACGAGCTGGTCGGTCAGCGGACCCATGTCCGCGTCGGGATTGCCGAGACCGGCCAGGAAGTTTTGCCAGGAGGCGCTCATCATCCCGAACGCGCCGGACAGGGTCTCCTCGGACTCACGGGCGAAGTTCCCGGCGTACTGGGAGGTGCGGTCCATAAACATCTGGATCGCCAGCTCGGACCGCTCAGCCTGATTGGCCGTGTCCCACTTGAAGTTCACGCCCTTCTCCAAGGCGTACGCCTCAATGGCGGCGGCGTTCATCGACACCCCGAGGTTGTCCATCATCGTGAAATTGCCCTTGGCGGCGCCCGCGACGGACTCCATCGCCATCGACATGTCCACGCCCATCACCGACGCGACGTCGGCGGCGCGCTGCATCGCCGACGAGGACAAGTCCCACGACTTCGCCTGATCAAGCCCGGACCCCTGGAAAAGTGAGCCCATCTTGTTCAGGGTGGCGAGGTAGTCTGCGGCGGACAGGCCCATGTTCCGGTACGCCTCGCCGGCGGCGGTCTGCGCCGCAGACGCCAGTTCTCCGAACACGGCCTCGGAGCCGCCGAGGTTCTGTTCCAGCTTGCCCCACTCAGCGACAACGCCCTTAACCAGGACGGCGGCGCCGGCTGCGGCGGCCGCTCCAGCAGCGGCCATCGCAGTACCGACGCCTTTGAGCAGAGACTTCCCGAACCCGCTGCCAGCTTGCTTACCGGGCTCGTCGCCAAGGCCGCCGAGGTCCCCGAGGGCTTTTTTTACGTCTTTGGTGAACCCCTCAGTTCCGGCAACGATAGCGACGTAGCCGACACCCAGCTCAACGCTGCCTTTTGACATCGTGGCCTCCTCTCAGTGGTGTAGACGGGCAGCTCGCCAGGCCATGAACTCGGCTGGTGTGTCAAACCCTTCGGTTGGGGTAAGCCAGCGCTCTGCGGCGGCTGCCTGCGGACGGGGGTACGGTGAGGGACGCGGCGGGCGCCGCTTGGAGAGCATGGAGCGGATAGTCCACGTAGTCTCACGGGTCGCGTCCACCAGGTCGGCCAGCAGCCAATCGGTTTGAGACCACGCGGCCTGCGGATTTGCGGCGACCTGGACAGGTGCGCCGGCGGGCAGGTGGGCGGCCATCGCGGCCACCTCCCGGCACGGCACACCGCGCCGGCGGAACCCCGCCGCGCTGTCCCCGTAGGCCGCCCACATGGACGCGGCCAGGGCGTCCGGGTG
>JAITJY010000344.1 GCA_031278675.1 Bifidobacteriaceae bacterium | reverse complement strand
CTATTCTCTTCGGGCTAGTCAAATACATGTTTGAGATGCCGGGAAGGGTGGTGCTTTCGTTGCAGAAGCGTCTGCCGCTTCCGTCGACCTTCATATAGGAAGCGGTGCTCATCGCTCCTCCGCCGAAGACTGGGTGAACCATCGCGGCATGAGCAGACGGTTGAATGGTGCCGCCGGACCATAGCGCCATGTTGATGCCGTCGCCGGTGTTGCCTTCGGGATTCGGGTAGATGCTCCCGTCCACCTTTTCGACTAGCGGGCACCAAGCGGCAACCATCTCAGGGTTGTTGCCGTAGTCGCCAGTCGCCAAGATCACGCCTCTTGACGCGTTGTACCGAACGTACTCGCCGCTGGGGTTGGTTGCCACCACACCTGTGATCCTGCCGGTGCCGTCTCGTGTCAGTTGCTCGGCTTTCGTGTTGTAGAAAGACTGTCCGCCAGCGCTTTGCCCAGCTCGCTCCATGCGCCCAATCAAGTCGAGCGAGCCCTGCACCAATCCGCCAAACATGTGGTCGGTCGGATATGTCCTGGTGGTGAAGTCTTCGGCGTCGGCGGAAGCGGCTGATCCTGCTCCGAGGACCACCTCCCCGCCGTCCGCGACTGTCATGTCGATGAGCCTGTCGAACACCTCGCTAGACTTGTCAGCCCACAACTCGATCAGGCGGCCACGCGCCTTGCCGCCGGAAGCTTTCATCAAGTCGCCGACTAGGCGGCCTTTGTCAATCGTGATTCCAGCGGCTTGCTGTACCTTGCTGCCGATCGCCGCGAAATCCAGGCCGCGCCCGCTGTAGCTGTCGAGCTTCTCAATGATGACGGTTCCCGCGCCGGCCTCAGCAGCCCACATGAACGCTGCCATCCCGGCCATGCCGGCACCAACGATGACGACCTCGGTGTCGACGGTCTCAACGATGTCGCCGTCAGCTATCGGGTCGGGTGGGTTCTCCCACGACGGCAGATTCGGCCCCGCAGCGGGATCGTTGTCGGGATCAGAGGCGCTCTCCGGTGTGCAGGCCGACAGTCCGCCTACAGCAACGATGGCGCCGGCAGAGGCCGCTCCCTTGAGGAAACCTCTGCGACTGAGCGAGGTTCCCGCCCCTCCTTCGTGGGCGCTTCGCCCGTTCGATCTCATGATTGCCCTCTCATTCGTGTGACTACTGGACCAACCCAAGCTAGCTAGCTGCCGCGGTTCGCCGCATCGTTAGAACCGCCTCAGGCCATCGATAGAAAGCGATGATTTTCGACCCTGCCCGGCACTCGCGCTGGGCGTCGCCGCACCGTCGCGTCCGCGCACCAGTCGTTCACGTGCGGTTCGCTCGGCGTGATGACGGACCACCGCCCGGTTCGGGCAGCCCGCCAGCCCGCGCGAGCCCGTTTGCCGGGCGTCCCCCAGTATCATCGCGGTGACTCACCAACACCAGATCGGACCAACCGGCCAGATCCGCTTCGCCTTGGCATAGACGCCAGCGGACCTGGTCCGGCGATGGCTGGTCGCCACTACGACAGGGGGAAACTGGCCGTGGACAGCCCTCAAACAGTCCCAAGATGCCAGGTGGCGGGGATGAGCTTGACCTTCATCTGGGTGTTCTGCGCTTTTCCGACGGTCGACGCGGGCTCCGTGCTCGAACCCCATCTGCAAGGCTCAGCACAGACGCTCCTAAGACTCGCCGTGGTGGGACTCGTGCCCGGGATTCTGTTCCCTTTGGCGTCTCGCCTCATATCGCAGCCGAGCGCCAGGGTGAAACTAGTTGCCGCCTGCTCCATTTTGCGAATAGTCGGCTGTTGTGTAAACGTCTTCGCGCTCTCCTGGGCGGAGCCGCTGATACCGCTATTCATAGGCGACTCGCTCATGGGCATCAGCACCACCGTGTACTTGGTCTTGTGGGGGACGCTGCTTCACTATCGCGACACGGAGTCCACAGAGAAGGCCTTCATTGTCGCTTTTGTCGCCGTCGGAACAGCGATCCTGCTAATTAGCGCACTCTTCGCGGAGCACGTACTTTTCCTGCTCTTCGTGCTGCCTCTGGGTGAATTCGTTTTATTCGTGTTGGCGGGCAGAGAACAGCCGCTCGACGCAAAGAAGACTGCCCGGACGAGGCGGATGCCCCCCTATCAAGCGCTCGGCAAAGGCTTCGTGCTGCTGCTTATCAGGATTTGCGCCTCGATTACGCTGGTGAGCTTCGTCTGGGAAATGTTCGTCACCAGTCCTGTTGCGCTCCCATTGCCCAAGCAGGCGATCTTTGGGACGGGTCTAGTGCTAGCCGCTCTTGTCATTTGGCTGTTTACGCGGTACTCCTCAAGCGTTGGGTTTGTAGCCGCGAGTCGTTGGGTGGTGCCGATAATGTCAGTCGGGTTGGCGCTTATCTCATTTCCTCAAGTTCCCGCGCTGGCGTTGGGGTGTTTGCTTCTTGCTTGTGCCCAAGGCGCCTTCGAGACCATTCTCCGCATACAGGTAATCAGCTTCTCGCGGGAGGCGAATTATGATCCGTTGCACGTCGTCGGTTGGGGTTTCGCGGCAACTATGGGTGGCGCGTTTGCTGGTGCCGGCGGCTATAATGCGATTTGCTCCGGGAATGGACCGGCGAACACCGCCGTCATCATTTGCGTCCTGGCGGTCCTTGTGGTCGCGGGTTCTCTTGGCTTTCCACGAGCTGCCGCGACTGGGGACGTGGTAATGGCCCAACCGTCGGCGGATGTGCGGGCGCGGGCCGCAAAGGTTTGCGTAGACTTTAGGCTTTCCCCAAGAGAGAGCGAGGTGCTGGGTTATCTGCTTGAGGGTAGATCGCATCCGTATATCCGCGACCACCTGTATATTTCTAAGAGCACTGTCGACACGCACGTAAGGCATATCTATTCCAAGACGGGTGTCAAATCGAAGCAGGAACTCATCGACCTGTCCAAACGATAGCGGGTAGGACCCGCAGACGAGGGGGCCTGCAGGGGCCGATGCGGTCTACGCGCCCACTGCGGCGCCGTCAGCCCGCCGGTGCGCGAAATGACGGTTCCCGACCAAGCGCAGATGTGCCGTGGTTTTGGTGGGTAGTGACGCCCCTGGCGACAGCCGCCAGGTCGCGGTCGGATGGTTGGCGATCCGCGTCTGGTTCCGGGCCGTGGCCCTCCTGCAGCGCCCGCCTAAAGACCGGACGTCCTGACGCGGTGCCCACATCAGACGTCCTGATCGCGTTTGGCCGTCCGTTGACCACCGCGGCGCGGCCGTCCAACTCAGTCCCAACGCGGCGCGGGCGCGGAGGACGCCGGGGCGACCCGCAACCAGGCGGTGGTGGCCGGCGGCAGTTGGTTGTCCGCAGTGATCGGGTGTGATGAGAGCAGGATCTCCCCGGGGGGCAGGGGGGTGGGGCGGTCGGTGAAGTTGGTCCAGTTTTGCCAGCCGCCTGGGCGTGTGAAGCCGAGCACTCCCGGGCCGGAGTCGAGCCACGCGAACACGGCGCCGGGGTCTCGGTCCGCTTGGGGGGATCTCGGGGGCGCCCCGTCGCGCCCCAACTCGCGTGGCGGTTTGCCCCAGTGGCGCCGGCGGGCGGCGAGGGCGTGGCGGTAGAACGACAGGGTCGAGGCGGGGTCGGCTCGCTGGACCGAGACCGCGTGGTCGGCGAACCACCCTGGTTGGGGTAGATGCGCTGGTCCTGGCCCGAAGCTGAGGCTTGGGCCGGTGGTGTCCCAGGGCAGCGGGACGCGGCAGCCACGTCGACGCGGAAGCCGTCCACCCCGCGGTCGGCCCAGAACCGCAGGGTCTGGAGGAAATCTGCCCGCACATCGGGGTGGTCCCAGTTCCAGTCCGGCTGTTCCGGCGCGAACAGGTGGAAATAGAATTGGCCGTCCCCGGCCGCCTCCCAGACCGACCCCCCGAACACCGCCCGCCAGTCGGTCGGCGGGATCGCCTTGTCCGGACCCAAGCCGTCCCGGAAGATGTACCGCGCGCGTTCCGGCGAGCCCGGCGGGGAGGCCAGGGCCGCCTGGAACCACGGGTGGAGGTGGGAGGAGTGGTTGGGCACCACGTCCACCACCACCCGGATGCCGGCGCTGTGGAGGGCGGCGACCACCTTGTCGAACTCCTCCAACGCGCCGATCCGGGGGTCCACGGCGCGGTGGTCGGACACGTCGTAGCCGCCGTCCGCCAAAGGCGACGGATAGAACGGGGACAGCCAGACGGCATCGACCCCCAGCGCGCGCAGGTAGCCGACCCGCGAGACGATGCCGCCCAGGTCGCCGATGCCGTCGCCGTCCGCGTCGGCGAAAGACCGCGGGTAGATCTGGTAGACGATGGCGTCTTTCCACCAATCGGGATCGGTTGGCGCCGGGTGGTTCACGGGTTTGTCCTTCCACGAGACAGTCGGGGCTGGGGTCATTTGATCGAGCCGCGCACCACGCCGCTGATGACCCAGCGCTGCGCGAACAGGTAGACCACCAGCAGCGGCGCCATCGCCATCAGGTAGCTGGCGAACGCCGTGGTGTAGTCGGTGTTGTATTGGCCTTGGAAGACGTACTGCGCGAGTTGGAGGGTGCGGGAGGACGGGTCGGTCAAGACCGCCAGCGGCAGGATGAAGTCGTTCCAGGCCCACACGCAGGTCAAGATCCCGACTGTCGCGTTCATGGGGCCGAGCAGCGGGAAGACGACCTGCCAGAAGACCCGCCAGTGGCTGGCCCCGTCGATGAGGGCGGCTTCTTCCAGGGCGATTGGGATCGAGCGGATGAAGGCGGTGTACAAGAACACGTTGGTGGACAGCCCGAAGACGGTGTA
>JAITJY010000324.1 GCA_031278675.1 Bifidobacteriaceae bacterium | reverse complement strand
AACCTGCATAGGGTCCCCTCAAACAAACCCCGGGGGCCTAAAACCGTTTGCTAAATTTGGGGCCGCGGGGCGGGCCCACCGCCCCCCCGCGCGGCGCCCCCCCACGGCGGCCAGGTGGGGTCTAGCGGCTACCAGGCGTAGGCCCAGGGCGCAGTCGCTTCGCGGGATGCCGGATCGGCACCCGAACCGGGATCACCCGGCCCCGGGAAGAGTTCATCTAGGGCTTTTAGGAGGGTCGAATCCAATGTGATGCCGGGGACTTCCAACATCTGGTTGAGTTGTTCAACCGATCGCGGTCCAATGATCGGCGCGGTCATGGCCGGATTCACCAAAGTCCAGGCCAAGGCCAGATTCGCGGGATGCAAAGCCGCGTCCTTGGCCAACGCGTGGAAGCGTTCGAGGCGTGCACGGGCGGGGCCGTCCAAAGACGCCGCTGCGCTGGATGAACGTTCGCCGCCCTGGCCATCCAAAGCGTGCCCACCCAGCAACCCGGCGGCGAGCGGCGACCACGCAATCACGCCGAGACCCAATTCGAGCGCGGCGGGAAGAACCTCCAACTCGGGCTGGCGGGTCAGCAGCGAATATCTGTGCTGCTCAGAGACCAATCCGAGGAAATGGCGGTTCGCGGCGGCGGCCTGCGCCCAACACAGGTGACGCGCCCCGAAGTTCGATGAACCCGCATAAACCACTTTGCCGGCGGTGATCAGATCCTCATAGGCACCCCAAACCTCATCCCAGGGCGCGTGCGGATCAATGTGATGCATCTGGTACAACTCAATGTGGTCGGTCTGCAGGCGGCGCAGCGAAGCCTCGACCGCGCGCTTGATCTTGTACGCCGAATATCCGGGCCTGTCGTTGGGCCCGAGCGTCGGGTCCTGCATGGTCCCGTTCAGCTTTGTGGCCAGCACAACTGTCTCGCGGCGGCCACCGCCCAGCGCGAACCAACGCCCAATAATCTCTTCTGTCCAACCCGGGTGTTTCTCCGGTTTGTCGCCCCAACCGCCGTACACATTCGCGGTGTCGAAGAAGGTCAGACCCGCGTCCAGCGCGGCGTCCATAATCTTGTAAGCAGTCGGTTCATCGGTTTGAGGACCGAAGTTCATGGTCCCCAAGCAGAGCCGCGAGACGAGCAGGCCGCTGTGGCCAAGGTGCGTGTATTGCATGGTTTCTCCTGGGTCGGAAATCGGTGGGACACTCCCAGCCTACGCCGCCCCGCAAGCGCCTGCCCGGCCCCCGGTTTTCCCCGGGTTTGGGCAGCTATCCGGGGCGGCGGCGCCCAAACCGGTCACCCCCGGCCACAGGTCGACTCCCCGGCCGCCCTCGCCGGCCTCCAGATTCGGGTTTGGGCAGTTTGGACACGTCCAGTAGACCCGCCAGCATGGCTCTAACGCTGTGACCAGGCACAACACCACGGCCCCCACCCGCACCGCCGGCCCGGAGGTGCACAAACTGCCCAAACCGGTCACCCCGCGCCACAGGTCAGCTCCCCGGCTGCCCTCGCCGACCCCCTGGCCGTGGGTCGGTCCCCCTGGCCGTGGGTCGGTACGCCGGTCACCCCCCGACCGGGGGTCGGTCCCCCGGCCGCCTCCGGCGGCACCCAGATTCGGGTTTGGGCAGTTTGGACACCTTGAGTGGACCCGCCAGCATGGCTCTAACGCTGTGACCAGGCACAACACCACAGCCCCCGCCCGTACCGTCAGCCCGGAGGTGCACAAACTGCCCAAACCGGTCACCCCGCGCCACAGGTCAGCTCCCCGGCCGCCCTCGCCGACCCCCTGGCCGTGGGTCGGTCCCCCCGGCCGCTCTTCGGCGGTCAGGCGTCGGCTGATGGTCTTCCCGTGCTTCTTGGTGGTCCACTGCCAGTAGGGGCCGTGGCGGCGGGGCGGGTCTTGGTTGCACCGGCAGTTCGGGTTCGCGCAGCGGGTCAGGCGGGACTGGACGCTGCCCGAGGCGATGTAGCCGACCTGGGTGAGGCGGGCGGCCAGGTTCTTGTAGGCCGTCTCGATCTCGGCTAGCCATCCGGTACTGGAAACAATCTGATGATCACAGACAAACAGCAGCTCGGCCGGAACCGCCCCGCCCTGATGAACCCTGCCCAAGCAGACCGGTGGACCGCCCTGGTCCTCGCCGCCTACGCCCAACTCGTCCTCGCCCGGCCCCTCGCCGCCGACCTGCGCCACCCCGAGGGGAGAGGCGCGGGGCGGGTGGGGTTTGTAGGATGGTGGGGCCGCACACCACCAAGCTAGGAGACCCACGTGAGTGATGAGAGCACGGATTACACGGCCTTGCCGTTGGCCGAGGTAGACCCAGAGATCGCCGCAGTGTTGGGTGGTGAGTTGGAGCGGCAGCGCCGCACCCTGGAAATGATCGCATCAGAAAACTTCGTGCCGCGCGGCGTACTTCAAGCCCAAGGCTCAGTGCTGACCAACAAATACGCGGAGGGTTATCCAGGACGCCGCTACTACGGCGGGTGCGAAGTGGTCGACATCGCCGAAAATCTGGCTATAGAGCGGGCCAAGCAGTTGTTCGGGGCGGATTACGCGAACGTCCAACCGCACTCCGGGGCGCAGGCCAACGCGGCGGCCCTGGCCGCCATGATGGACCCCGGCGAGACCCTGCTCGGGCTAGAACTAGCCCACGGTGGCCATTTGACTCACGGCATGAAACTCAACTTTTCAGGCAAGCTGTACCGGGTCGCCTCCTACGGTGTTGACCCCCAGACCTACCGGATCGAACCAGAATCCGTCCGCGCTGCAGCGCTGGAACACCGGCCCAAAGTGATCATTGCGGGCTGGTCCGCCTACCCCAGACACCTCGACTTCGAGGCATTCCGCGCCATCGCCGACGAAGTCGGCGCCACCCTCCTAGTTGATATGGCCCACTTTGCCGGCCTCGTGGCCGCCGGGCTACACCCCAACCCGGTCCCGATCGCAGACGTCACCACCTCGACGGTCCACAAGACTCTGGCCGGGCCGCGGTCCGGGCTGATCCTCGCCCGCTCGCAGGAACAATGGGGCAAGAAACTCAACTCAGCGGTCTTCCCTGGTCAGCAAGGCGGTCCCTTGATGCACGTGATCGCCGCCAAGGCTGTGGCGTTCAAGATCGCCATGACCGACGATTTCCAAAACCGTCAAGCCAGGACCATCCAAGGCGCGCAACTCCTGGCGGAACGGCTGTCGGCGGCGGATGTGACGGCATCGGGCGTGGGCGTACTGACCGGCGGCACCGATGTCCACCTGGTCCTCGTGGACCTGCGGAACTCGGCGTTGGACGGCAAACAGGCCGAAGACCTGCTGGAACAGGTCGGGATCACGGTCAACCGCAACGCGATACCCTTCGACCCGCGGCCCCCGATGGTCACCTCGGGGCTGCGCATCGGCACGCCGGCGCTCGCCACCCGCGGGTTCGGGGCCAGCGAGTTCACCGAGGTCGCCGACGTGATAGCAGTTGCGCTGCGCGATGGCGCCGCCGCCGATCTCGACGCCCTGCGCCGCCGCACCGCCCGCCTTGCCGACGACTTCCCCCTGTATACGGGGTTGGTCCAGTGAGCGCCCCTCCAGCCGGTCCTGCCATGGCTGTCTACCCGGCCAGTCGCGTCGCCGCCCACCCGGGGGATGCCCGATGACGGCCCAAGCCCTCGACGGCAAAGCCCGCGCCGCCGAGATCAAACAAGACCTCAAGCTGCGTGTCGCAGCCCTCCGCGAGGGCGGCATCCTGCCTGGTCTGGGCACCGTCCTCGTGGGCGATGACCCCGGCTCGGTGGCTTATGTCAACGGCAAACACCGCGACTGCGCCGAGGTCGGGATCGCTTCGCTGCGGGCCGATCTGCCCGAGGACGCCTCACCAACGCAGGTGATGGACGCCGTAGCCACGCTGAACGCCGATCCGGCCTGCACCGGTTACATTGTCCAGTTGCCGCTGCCCCGCCAACTGGACGCCGACGCGGTGATCGAAGCGATCGACCCGGCGAAAGATGCCGACGGGTTGCATCCCGCGAACCTCGGCCGGCTGGTGCTGAGCGTCAACGCTCCGCCCGCATCACCCCTGCCGTGTACTCCCCGCGGGATTATTGACCTGCTGCGATGGGGTGGAGTGGACCTGGCCGGCGCCCACGTCGTGGTCCTGGGACGTGGCATCACCGTGGGGCGGTCCATTGGGCTGCTGTTCACCCGCCGGGACATCAACGCCACAGTGACGTTGACCCACACCGGGACCGTTGGCCTGCCCGGCTTGGTCCGCCAGGCCGATGTCGTGGTCGCAGCCGCAGGGGTGCCAGGCCTGGTGCGGCCCGAACACGTCAAACCCGGCGCCGCCGTGGTGGATGTGGGTGTGACCCGGATAGTTGACCCGGCGACAGGCCGCGCCCGGATTGCCGGGGACGTGGAGGCCGCCGTGGCCGAAGTGGCGGGTTGGCTCAGCCCCAATCCCGGCGGCGTTGGCCCAATGACCCGCGCTATGCTCCTGACCAACGTGGTCGAGGCCGCCGAACGGGCGGCTGGGGCGGCACGCTAGGACGGTGTTGTTCAACACCGTCCGACCGTGCCCGCGCACGCGAGAGCGAAGCTCTCACCAGCACAAACGCGGCAGACAAGCGCTGTCGGACGCCCTGGAAGAGCGTTGCTCAACGCTCTCCCAGGGGAGGATCGGTGGACCCGGGCTAAGCCCGGCGCTGGCGGGGTCGGCCGGGAGCAGGTCGCGACCGATGCGCTCCGACAGGTCATTCGGCCGCTTCCGGCGGCACCATTCCGGGTCTGCTGATAGGGCTGGCGGACCGGCCCAGGGCGTAGCGCCTGGAGTATGGTTGGGGGGTGCTTCGAGTTGTTGGGGTGAGCCGCGCGTTTGGCGCCGTCCAGGCGCTTGACCAGGTCAGTTTCGATGTGTTGCCGGGCCGGTTGACCGGGTTTGTTGGCGCCAACGGCGCCGGCAAGACCACGGCAATGCGGATCATCATGGGTGTGCTCAGCGCCGATGCGGGCGAAGTCACCGTTGACGGCGCCCCCACCAGCCGCGCCATCTGCGCCCGCTTCGGCTATATGCCGGAAGAACGCGGTCTCTACCCGAAGATGCCGGTGCGTGAACAGCTCATCTATCTGGCCCGCCTTCATTCCCTGCCCGCTGCGACGGCCGCTGCCAACGCTGATGCCCTGTTGGACCGCCTCGGGCTGGCGGACCGCGCCAAGGATAAGGTTGAGAAGCTGTCCCTCGGCAACCAGCAGCGCGCCCAGATCGCGGCAGCGTTGGTCCACGACCCGAGCACGTTGATCCTTGACGAGCCGTTCTCCGGCCTCGATCCGATGGCCGTCGACACGGTGATGGGTGTGCTCCGCGATTTTGCGGCGCGCGGCGCCCCGATCCTGTTCTCTTCGCACCAATTGGACGTGGTCGAACGCATCACCGACGACCTGGTGATCATTGCTGCCGGGCAGGTCAGAGCGGCCGGCGCGACGGCCGCGTTGCGTCAAGCGCACGCTGGGTCGCGTTACCGGGTGGGTCTGGCCCCGACGGACGATGCCGCCTGGCTCGCCGCCGTACCAGGTGTCACCGACGTGCGCCCCGCGCTAGCGGCTGGGAATGGTGTGACCGGCGCCCCCGGCGAGAAGAGCGCGACGGGGGCCTTAGGCGGGAATGGGGGGACGGCATCGTCCAATGATGTCTTGTTTGATGCGAGCCCGGCCGTGGCCCAACAGGTGTTGCATCAAGCGGCGGCCCGCGGGCCGGTCGACGTGTTCGGACGGGTGATCCCGCCGCTCAGCGAGGTCTTCAAGGAGGTGGTCGCATGAGCGGGCAGTGGCTGGTGGCGCAGCGCGAAATTGTTGATCAGGTGCGGTCGAAGGCGTTCCTGATCTCGTCGCTGGTGATGGTGGTGTTGGCGTTCGGGGGTTCGCTGGTGGGGGGTCTGGCCGCGACGGGCCGGCTCGGCGGGGGCGAAGGCGAACGGGACCGGATCATGTTGGTGGGTGAACTGGCTGAGGCGGCTGCGCTCGTACCTCTGTCGGAACAATTCGAGTTGGGTGAGGCCGAGACTCAAGAAGACGCTGAAAACGCTATACGGGCTGGCTCGGCCCTTGCGGCGCTGGTGCCTGACCCGGAAGAACCGCTCGGGCTGGTGGTGATCGCGGACGAGGAAGCGCCGAGCGGCCTGATCAACGCCCTGACTGTCACGCCAAGGGTCAAACTGTTGCAGCCGGAAGCGGTAAACTGGCTGGTCGCGCGGCTGGCCGGGATGGGTTTCGCGGTTGTGTTCTTCATGATGGTGCTGATGTACGGCCAGATCGCGGCCCAAAAGACGGTGGTCGAGAAGCAGACCAGGGTGATTGAACTGTTGCTGGCGACGGTGCGGGCGAGGGCGCTGCTCGCCGGGAAAATCTTGGGTAATTCGGCGTTGGCTTTCGGGACTTTGGTGGCGTTGACCCTGGCCGGGGTACTGGGTCTGTTGGCGGGTGGTGGGGCTGGTTTGGTGGTGTCCGACGCGGCCAACCAGTTGGCCGCCGCCGCTGGGCGGGAAACACTGTTGGAGGTGCTGGGGCCGCCATTGGGCTGGTTCTTGATGTTTTTCCTGGTGGCGTTTGTGATGTATTCGGCGTTGATGGTGGGCAGCGCGGCGACGGTCTCGCGGCTGGAAGATGTGGGGAACGTGTTGACGCCGGTCACGTTGCTGATCATGGTGCCGTATTTCATGGTGGTGATGTTCCCGGATAACAAGACCATGTTGGAGTGGTTGAGTTTCATCCCGTTCTCGGCCCCTACGGCTATGCCGATTCGGCTGGTCGGCGGCGATGTGCCAGCCTGGCAGGTCGGGGTCGCGTTGCTCGCTTTGGTGGTGACGACTTATCTGGCGATTCTTGCGGGTGGACGAATCTACGAGGGTTCAATTCTGCGCACCGGCGCTCGCGTGAAATTGGCCGATGCCGTCCGCGAACGTCGCAAGGCCACCCGCTAGCGCTTCCGTGGCGTTGAGCAGCGGCGGGCGCGAAGTGCCGGGTTGCTAGGAGCGTGGTGAATAGCCACGCTCCGACCGTGTTGACGTGGGGCAGTGGCACGCTGACCAGCGGAAACGCGGCGGGTAAGCGCAGGTTTGGCCTAGCAATCCGGTGAATAAACCGGGTTGCTAGGAGCGTGGTGAATAGCCACGCTCCGACCGTGTTGACGTGGGGCAGCGGCACGCTGACCAGCGGAAACGCGGCGGGTAAGCGCAGGTTTGGCCTAGCAATCCGGTGAATAAACCGGATTGCTAGGCTGGGCCGGTGGCTTTGGAGATTACCTCGCTGAATGTGGGTGGGATCAGGGCGGCGATGCGCAAGGGGATGGATTCGTGGCTGAAGGCGACGGCGCCGGATGTGCTTTGTTTGCAAGAGGTGCGGGCGCCCGCCGAGGTGTTGGAGCCTTGCCTGCCGGGCCGCTGCAATTACCAGTCGGTGTCGCTGGTCAAGGGCCGTTCGGGGGTGGCGGTGTCTTCGTTGTTGCCGGTGGCCCGGACGCGGGAGGGTTTGGCTGGGCTCGCTGGGCTGGAACAACTCGACACGCACACGGGCCGGTGGCTGGAGGCCGACCTGAGCCTGGAGGACGGTCAGGAACTGACGGTGGTCAGTGCCTATGTTCATGCGGGTGAGGTGGGCACGGAGCGCCAGGGACACAAGATCGATTTCCTGGAGGCAATGACGACTCGGTTGGCCGCTCTGGCGGCCGAGGGCCGCAACACCGTGGTCTGCGGTGATTTCAACGTGGCTCACCGCCAAGCCGACCTGAAAAATTGGAAAGGGAATCTGAAGAACTCGGGGTTCTTACCGGAAGAGCGGGCCATTTTGACCAGTTGGTTTGTTGATCTGGGCTGGGTTGATGTGGGCCGGGCCCTGGCGGGCGACCGCGAAGGGCCTTACACCTGGTGGTCTTGGCGCGGTAAGGCGTTCGACAATGACACCGGTTGGCGGATCGATTACCAGATCGCGACTCCCGGCCTGGCGGCGCGGGCGCTCGACTTCAGGATCGACAAACCCGAACGCTATGACGCGCGCTGGACCGATCACGCCCCGTTCACAGTGGTCTACGACCTGCCCGGTTTCAAACCCGCATGAAACCCGCCGCGCGCCCCTGGGCGGGGGTGGGCGGCGCGGGCGGCGCGGGCGGCGCGGGCGCGGCGCGGGGGGCGCGGGCGGCGCCTGCTTGACCGTCAGGCGACGCGCTGAGCCGGGCCGGAGGGCCAGGCGCGGTAGAAGGCGGGTTGGCCGAAGCCGGCCACGGCGAAGGCCGCTTGGACGGCGGTCGCCACTGGGGTCGTTTCTCCCGCTCTGACCAGTGCTATCGCTGAGCCGCCGAATCCGCCTCCGGTCATCCGGGCGCCTAAGGCGCCCGCCGCGCGGGCGGCCTGGACGGCTAAGTCCAACCCTGCGGCCGAGACCTCATAGTCATGGCGCAGCGAAGCGTGCGAGGCGTCCATCAGCGGACCGATCGCGGCCCATTGGCCGGCCCGCAGGGCGGTGATGAACTGCTCGGTGCGTTGAATCTCGGTCACCACATGGCGGATGCGGCGCGCGGGTATGGTGCCAGGTCCGCCCAGCCGGTCCATCGCTGCCGGCAGGTCTGCCGGCGTCACTTCTCTAAGTGAACTCACGCCCAGTGTGCGAGCCGCCTCGATACAGGTTTGCCGCCGGGAGCCGTACTGGCCCCCGGCGTGGACGTGTTCCGTTCGCGTGTCTATGACGAGGAGTTCCAACCCGGCTTCGGCGAGGTCGAACGGCACTGGCTGGACCTGCCCAGTGCCCGAGTCGACAATCAGTGCGTGGCCCGGGCGCGAACGCAGCACGGCCGCCTGGTCCATGCCCCCGGTGGGGGCACCTGCGATCAGGTTTTCCGCCTCGACGCAGGCGTCAGCCAAGCTGGCGCGGTCAATCGGCCCTGGCCCACCCCCGTCCGCCCCCAATGCGCCCCCCGGGCCTCCGTCCGGCGCTGTCCCCGGCTGCGCCCGCCGCAGATCCTGCGCCGCCAGCGTCCCTGGGCCTCCGTCCTGCACCGCCTCCGGCCCGTGCCGCCGCAGATCCTGCGCCGCCAGCGCGAACACTGCCTCCAGCGCCGCCGATGACGACAGCCCCGCCCCGAACGGCACACACGAATCGACGTACCCCGTCAAGGCCGGCACGGCGAAGCCGCAGCGGCGCAGCGCCCAGATCACCCCGACCGCATAGGCCCCCCAGCCGCTGACCTTGCCGGGCGCGACCGCTGCCAGGTCAAATGTGCAGATGCGGGGCGCGGTGTCTTGGGCGGAGGCGACTTGGGCGGAGGCGAGGTGGGCGGCATCGTCCATTGCGACGTTCGCCGCGACGAACGTCCGGTGCGCCAACGCGATCGGGAGGGCGATGCCGCCGTTGTAATCGGTGTGTTCGCCGATCAGGTTGACCCGCCCCGGTGCGGCCCACACCCCGGCCGGTTCGGCCCCAAAGGTTTGCCGGAAGGCCTCGCGGACCCGCGCAATCCCCTCAGCTTCGGCCCAGGGTTCGACAAACTGCGGCCCGCCCGCCACCTCCTGCCCGCTCACGCTGCACCTCCCGCGTTGGCCGTCCCCGCCTTAGCGGCCGATCCCGTCGCCCCGCTCCCACCAGCCGCTCCGCCTCCGGCGCGCCCCGGATTGGGTCCTGCGGGCAGGGGGACGTCGGTGCCAAGGAGCGCCGCCGGTGCGGGCCCAGGGCCGGGGTGCCGGGCGTCCGCCTGGTCAACTTCCGCCAGGGCCTCGCGCAGGCGCGCGGCGATCCGCTCCGGGGTGGTGTCGGAGATCCACGCGCCCATGCCGGATTCGGAGCCGGCCAAATACTTGAGTTTGCTGGGCGCCCGGCGAACCGAGAACAACTGGAGATGTAAGCGCCCCAGGCCGCGGCAGCTAGGCTCCACCGGTGCCTGATGCCAACCGGAGATGTAGGGGAGAGGTGAGGGGGCGGCATCGGGCAAGGGCGGGAAAAACCTGTCCAAACCGCGCAATAACCGGGGGTATAAGCGGGCTAGATCGTCCCGTTCCGCCGGGCTTAGGGCCGGAAGATCGGGCACGGCGCGCAGTGGCGCCAAATGCATTTCCACTGGCCAGCGCGCTGCTGCTGGGACGTAGGCGATCCAGTTGGCGGTTCGGGCAATAACGCGGGGGCCGCGGGCTTCGGCAGCGAGGGAATCGGACAACAGGTGTCGGCCGGTCTTGGCGCGGTAGGCGGCGGCCTGGCGGAGCATTGCCTGCGTCTTGGGGGTGATGTTGGGGTAGCCGTAGATCTGGCCGTGGGGATGCGACAGGGTTACACCGATCTCCTGACCCCGGTTCTCAAATGGGTACACTTGTGCAATGCCGTCCAGCGCCTGGAGCGCCGCCGTCCGCATGGCCCAGGCCTCGATCACGGTGCGCATCCGCCGTTCCGTGACGGACGCGAGCGCCGCGCCATGTTCGGAGCTGAAGCAGATCACCTCGCAGCGCCCCGCCGCGTGCCGCACCGGGAAGGCCGGGTCGCCATCCAGCGCCCATTCCGCATGAATGTCCTGGTCAGGGAGCCGCAAATAGGACGGGAAACGATTCTCGAAGACCACCACATCATAGTCGGTGTCCGGGATTTCGCCGTCCTGGTAGGCCGCTCCGGGCTCCGCCGGGCACAGCGGGCAGGCGTCCGCCGCCGGTTGGAACGTCCGGTCCATGCGGTGCGACGCCATCGGAATCCATTCCCCGGTCAGCACGTCGAAGCGCATTTCAGGGCCGGTCGGGAAGCGTTTTTCGCCGCTGTTGGGGTCCCTAAACGGCGCGTTCCGGTCCGCCAGCGGCCGTGGATCATCCAGCCGCCGGGTCGCTTGCCCCGAGGCGTAGGGCTCCGAATCGTCGAAGTAGTAAAGGTCGCGGCCGTCCGCCAGCTTGGTAGGTGTCACGCGCACGATGCCGTCCCTCCCGTTCCCGTCTCCCCGTGCGGTTGCGCTGGTTCGCGGCTGGCGAATTCGTGAATCTGCGTCTGTCCTGTTTGGTTGTGCGGTTGCGCTGGTTCGCGGCTGGCGAATTCGCGGATCTGCGTCTGTCCCGGTTGGTTGTGCGGTTGCGCTGGTTCGCGGCTGGCGAATTCGCGAATCTGCGTCTGTCCCGGTTGGTTGTGCGGTTGCGCTACTGGTGGCGGCATCATTCGGTGACCTGGGTCAATTGGACCAGGCGGCCGAGTTCATCTACGAGGGTGGGCGGCAGGCCGGGGTTCGTCACGATCCGGGTGGCCGCCGCGAGCGGCGCGATGCGGGCGAAGGCAACCACGCCCCACTTGGACGAATCCGCCACCACGGTGAGTTCCGTCGCCGCCGCGATGAAGGCCTGGTTGGTGGCGGCTTCAGCGATGTTTGGTGTGGTCAGACCGCCTTCTAAGTCCATCCCGTGAACCCCGAGGAAGAACCAGTCGAAGTGCATCTGGCGGATCGTGGCTTCAGCCACGGGCCCAACTAGTGCTTGGGATGGTGTACGCACGCCGCCGGTCAAGATGGTCTGGTCGGCGGCATCGGCTCTGGCGAGCATTTCGGCGGCGGGTAGGGAGTTGGTCACAATGGTGAGGTGTTCGGTTGCGGCTCGCGGCCCCAATTCGGCGGCGATCCAGACCGTGGTGGTGCCAGCGCTGATGGCGACCGACTGTCCTGGTTCCACCAGGGCGGCGGCTGCGCGCGCAATGGCGCGCTTCGCCGGCCCGTGCGCAAGCGACTTGGCCTCGAAACCCGGTTCCTGGGCGGAACCGCTGACCTTCGAGGCGCCGCCGTGGATCCTGCGGCACAGTCCTCTTGCGGCGAGTTCTTCGATGTCACGCCGGATGGTCATTTCGCTGACTGCGAGGGTTTGTGACAGGTCGGACACGCGCACGGCGCCATTGATGCGCAGCAGTTCCAGGATCTGAGCGTGCCGTTGAGCGGCAAGTAGGGTCGCCATAGCCCCAAACTACCACAAAATCCCCCAGAGCCGAACATCTGGGCGCTGCTGGCCGCAGAATTGCCTTGTCGTTGGCGCCTCACGCGTAGAGCGGATGTGGCCGCAGGCCGGCCCAGAGATTGGGCCCAGGGATTGGGTTAGGGCCGCTTACCTGTCAGAATGTTGGACGTGTCTAGACTCAGGGCCTTTTCTGGAATCCAGCCGACAGCAGACTCCCTCCACTTGGGCAACTACCTCGGGGCGCTGCGGCAATGGGTCGCGCTCCAAGATGACTACGACTGCGTGTACTCCGTGGTAGACCTGCACGCACTGACGGTCAGCCCCGATCCCGCCGCCCTGCGCACCAGAGTCAGGGCAACCGCCGCACAATTCCTGGCCGCAGGTGTCAACCCCGAACAATCAGTCCTGTTTGTCCAATCACAAGTGCCAGAGCACACACAATTGACCTGGTTGTTGAACTGCATCACAGGATTCGGTGAAGCCAGCCGGATGACCCAGTTCAAGGACAAATCCGCCAAACTCGGCGACAAAGGCGTCACAGTTGGGCTCTTCGACTACCCGGTGCTCATGGCGGCCGACATCTTGGCCTACGACGCCAACGTTGTGCCCGTCGGCGAAGACCAACGCCAACACATCGAGTTGAGCCGCGACCTGGCGATCCGGCTCAACTCACGGTTCGGCGAGGGCACGGCGCGGGTTCCTGAAGCGCTGATCATGCAATCGACCGCGCGGATTTATGATCTACAAGATCCCAAAGCGAAAATGTCAAAAACGGGCCACCCCGCCGGGATCATCGAACTGTTAGACAGCCCTAAAGTAATCACTAAACGGATCAAATCCGCCGTGACCGACTCAGGCACCGTGATCAAATGGGACCCGAAAAACCAACCCGGCCTCGCCAATCTGCTGGCCATCTACGCCGCCCTGGCCGGGCAGACGCCCGAAGAAGTGGCCCAACAATACTGCGGTAAACTCTACGGCCACCTCAAAGTTGACCTAGCAGAACTGGTTATCGAAGCACTGCGCCCATTTAGGGAGCGCACGGCGGAATACCTGGCAGACCCCGCCGCCCTTGATGGGCTTTTGGAAGAGGGGCGGGAAAAAGCCGCCGCGATTGCGGGAGCCGTCTATGCGAGAATCGCCGAGCGGTTCGGCTTGACCCCGCGCGCCAACCGGGGACCCGCCGCATGACCGGTGCCTGCGGCATGACCGGTGCCCGCCGGATGACCGGGACCTGCGGCATGACCGCGACCCGCCGCATGAATCGCGACCGTAGCTGGTCCCGGCTCGCACGCCTGACCCGCAGGGAGGTGGCGACATGAGGCTCCCGCACCTCGAACCCGGCCAGGTCTGCTTGGGGGCAGCGCTGTTGGTGCCCCCGCCACTTGCGGCGGAGTTGAGTGCCGCCCGGCGCTCCTTCGGCGACTATGAGCCGTCCCCGCCACACATCACGGTCATCCCGCCCACACCGGTCCCGCGCGCGGGCTTCGCCTCACTGGTAGAACGCCTTGGCGCGGGCGCCGCCGCATTCCGTCCCTTCCGCGTTCACCTGCGCGGCACGGCCACATTTCGGCCGGTCAGCCCCGTGGTTTACGCGCGCCTAGCGGATGGCTTCGACCGCTGTCAGGCCCTGGAACGCTTGGTGCGCGCCGCGCTAACAGGCCTCGAAGACCGCTTCCCCTACCACCCGCACGTCACTGTGGCCAACGGCTGCGACGAGGCCACCCTCGACCACGCGCAAGCCGCCCTGCGCCACATTGACGCCACTTTCACAGTGGATTCGCTCGCGGTGTGCACCCTTCAGCCTGACGGCGACTGGCGGATGGTCCAGTTGCTGCCATTCGGCGCGCCGCCCTTGCCCGATGCCGTCCAGCCGCCTCCGCCACCAAGGAGCGCAACATGAGTGGCACGTTGCCAGGTTTTGGGGTGATCATTCCAGCCGGCGGCGCCGGCAAGCGACTCTGGCCAATCTCGCAACCCAATCACCCCAAGTTCTTGTTGGACTTAACCGGGAGCGGGCGCACCCTGATCCAGCAGACCTGGGACCGGCTGGTGCCGTTGGCCGGGGCTGACCGGATGATGGTGGTCACCGGGGCGGGGCACCGCGACGCCGTCGCGACCCAACTGCCTGGCTTGGAGCCAGCCAACCTGATCACCGAACCTGGCCCCCGCGACTCTATGGCAGCGATTGGCTTGGCCGCCGCCATAGCGCAGCGGCGCTGGGGCGACCTGGTAGTCGGCTCGTTCGCAGCGGACCACGTGATCAAGCCAGCGCCGGGCACTGCGGGCGACGCGGTGGCGGACCGGGTCAGTGCAGCAACGATGAGTTCTGCGGCTGACGCCGGACCGGGCCGGGCCAGTGGGGCGGCGCTGGCCGCCGGCCTGGAACCCGAGGGCGCCGCCGGCCTGGAACTGGAGGGCGCCGCAGCGCCGGGCGCTGCAGCTATTGGCGGAGGTGAGGGGTTTGCTGGAGCCGTGCAGGCCGCCTACCTGGCGGCCCAGGAGGGCTTGATCGCCACGATCGGGATTGAGCCGACTTCAGCTTCGACAGCCTACGGCTATATTTCGGCCGGTGATCCGATAGGGCTGGTCGGGTTTGACCAGATCCGGTTTGTCAAGGCGTTCCAGGAGAAACCAGACCTAACAACAGCGACCAAGTATGTGGCAGCCGGTTACCGGTGGAACGCAGGAATGTTTGTGTTCCGGGCATCTGTCTTGCTGCGCTGGTTGGGACAACTGCACCCGGAGTTCGCGGACGGCATCGGGCAACTCGCTGACGCTTGGGACACGGCGCAGCGCGGCGCCACCGCCAAGAGGATCTGGCCGCACCTGCCGGCGGTCGCGATTGACCGGGCCATTGCCGAACCCGTCGCGGCCCTAGGCGCCATGGCCACCGTACCGGGGGATTTTGCCTGGTCAGACGTGGGCGATTTCGACTCGGTGGCACAACTGGTGCCAGATGGATCAGTGCAACTCGGCGCGGGGCCGCCACCGGTCCTGGAAGACTCGCCGGGCGCGTTGGCGGTCAGCCAAACCACCCAACTGGTGGTGGTGGCGGGCTTGCCGGACGCGGTGGTCGCGGTCAGCGATGGCGTGGTGCTGGTGACGCGACGCGAGCGCGCTCAAGGGGTCAAGGCGCTCGCCGACCGGCTCGGGGATAGGGTTTAGGGCGTGTCGATTCCGCAGGCTGGTTCGTTTCCCCCTGACGCTGCAGCCGCCATCGGGCGGGCCAGTGAGCGTTTGCTGCCGTCGCTCATCGAGTTTCGCCGCGACCTGCACCGCCAACCCGAGACGGCGCGCCAAGAAATCCGGACCACATCTGCGGTGTTGCGGCGCCTAGCCGAAGCGGGGCTGAACCCGCAGCCGTTCCGCAAGACTGGCCTGCTCTGCGACCTGGGTCCCACGGTGGAAGAGGCGGGCTGGCCGCGGCTTGCACTGCGGGCTGACCTGGATGCGTTGCCCGTCCCGGACCGCACTGGGACTCCGTGGCGTTCCGCCAAAGAAGGCACTGCGCA
>JAITJY010000316.1 GCA_031278675.1 Bifidobacteriaceae bacterium | reverse complement strand
GACCAAGCGAACACCGCCACGATTGCCGGCAAGTACGCGGCGGACGCGAGTTTCGACCTGATTCTGGCTATCGCGACGCCATCGGCCCAAGCTATGGTGACGCAGGTGACAGACCGGCCGGTGCTGTTCGCCGGTGTGACGGACCCTGTTGTGGCGGGCTTGGTGCCGAGTTGGGAGCCGTCCGGCACCAATGTCACTGGCACTTCTGATCTGAACCCGGAGGGCCGCCCGGCGGCCCTGATCCAAGAGATCATGGGCAAAGACAACGTCAAGACGATCGGCTTCCTCTATTCGTTGGGTGAGAAGAACTCCGAAGTCCAGCTTGATGCGTTGCGGGCCGAAGCAGAACCGCTCGGAATTGAAGTCAAAGAATCGGGGATCTCCAACTCGTCCGAGTTGGCGACCGGTGCGCAGGCGCTAGCCGACGTAGATGCGATCTTTGTGGGCACCGACAACGCGGTGGTTACGGGGTTGGAGCAGGTGGTGGCCTTCGGCCAGGACAACGGTATCCCGTTGTTCGTGGCGGATGCGGCTTCGGTGGAACGCGGCGCGGTGGCGGTGCGCGGCATCGACTATTACGAACTCGGCAAGCGCACCGGTGAGATGGCGTACGAGATTCTGGTTGAAGGCAAGAACCCAGGCGACATTGCGACGCTGCAGGTGATCGACACGCAGATCGTGGTCAATCCGGGGGCGGCTCAAGAATTCGGTTTGACCATTCCTGAGTCGGTGCTCTCGAATGCCACCGAGGTGACCACGTCCACGGACGGCTAAGTGGACCGATCCAGGTCCGCCAGGAGATATTCAAGGTGCCCAAGGAACGCTTCAGTTGATACAAGCCATTGACCAAGGCCTGATTTATGCGCTGCTGGCGCTCGGCGTGTTCCTGACCTACCGCATTTTGAACCTGGCGGACCTGACGGTAGACGGGTCCTTCACGACTGGTGGTGGGGTCGCAGCTATCTTGATCTATCACGGCCTCAACCCGTATTTGGCAACTGCGGCCGGGGTGGCGGCGGGCGCGCTCGCGGGGCTAGTCACCGCGTTGTTGCACACCAAACTGAAAATTGACGCGTTGCTGGCTTCGATCCTGACGATGATCGCACTGTATTCGATCAACCTGCGGATCATGGGCGGACCGAATGTGGGCCTGAACTTGAAGGGCGGCGAAACAATCGTCACGGTGTTCACGCCGCTGCGGGCCCGCCGGCTACTCGGTTCGCCCGAGACCGCGTTGATCTTGCTCGCAGTGGCATTGGTCTTTGCGGCTGTGGTGGTCTGGTTTTTGTCAACGAACTTTGGTTTGGCGGTTCAAGCGACCGGTGACAACCCGACAATGGCGTTGGCCAGCGGGATCTCTACCGATTGGGCCAAGATCACCACCTTGATGGCCGCTAACGGTCTGGTGGGGTTGTCGGGGGCGCTTTATGCGCAGTTCCAGGGCTTCGCGGATGTGGGTATGGGGATTGGTTTGATCCTGGTTGGTTTGGCTTCGGTCATTGTTGGTAATGCGATTCTGGGCACCCGTTATATGGTGCTGGCGGCGCTTGGCGTGGTGCTCGGTTCGGTCATCTACCGGATGGTGTTGTTCTTCGCGATTGATTGGGAGCTGGCGGAGGCCGGCGACATGAAGTTGATTTCAGCGGTGATGGTGGTGATTGCGCTCGTGTTTTCTCAAAATGCGAAGCTGCGAGCGGCCTGCGCGAAGATTTCGCCGTTCCGGTCCAGGCCAATCCCGGAACCGCTGACCGATCCGGAGTTGGCGGCTCCGCCCGCCGAAGGCGGGCTGACCGAACTCCCGGTGATCCCGGTGATCTCAGAGCCGCTGACGGACTTAGAGCTGGCGGGTCGGCCCGCCGAAGGCGGGTCGGCGGGGAGTTCATCAGCCCCGGTCACCCAGGTGTTGTCAGCGAGCCCGCCTGCGGGCGAGCCGCCGGTCTTAGGTCAGGGCGGAAACGGCGCAGCCGAGGCCGGGAGTTAGGGGGCGTGGCGTGACGCAAACCAACGAAGAGGCGCTAGAGGCGCAGCCGATGCTGGAATTAGACGGGATCTCGAAGACATTCTTCGCCGGGACGGCCAATGAGCGCCGGGCGCTCCGGTGTGTTTCGCTGAGACTGGAGAAGGGCGATTTCGCCACTGTGATCGGGTCGAACGGGGCCGGGAAATCAACTCTGCTGAACGTGATTGCGGGCTCAGCGAAAGCGGAGACGGGATCGGTGATGATTGATGGCCGGGATGTCTCGAAGCTGCCGCCGTACCGGCGGGCGGCGTTGCTGGCGCGGGTCTTCCAGGACCCGCAGGCGGGCACATCGCCGCATCTGACGATTGAACAGAACCTGTCGATCGCGCTGACGCGCGGTAAACGCCGTTACTTGGGCCGGGGCGTGGGCCCGCGCCGGCGGACGCAGTTCCGGGAGGAACTAGAGGTGTTGGGTCTGGGCTTGGAGGACCGGCTGCGCACCCGGGTGGGGATGCTTTCGGGCGGTCAACGCCAAGCGTTGTCGCTGCTCATGGCGTCTTTCACACAACCGCGGCTGATTCTGCTGGATGAGCACACGGCGGCCCTGGACCCGGCTCGCGCTGAACTGGTGACGGAGTTGACCCAAAAGGTTGTGGCGGATCACATGCTGACCGCACTAATGGTGACGCACAACATGGGTCAGGCGCTCCGGGTAGGCAACCGGCTGCTGATGATGCATGAAGGTGAGATCATCCTGTCGTTGGACGCCACCCAGAAGCGCCGTACCACTGTCGCTGACCTGATGGACCGGTTTGCAGCGGTCAAGGGCCAAATGGCGGACCGGAGCCTTCTAGGCTAAGAGGATGGTTGTAACGCTGGCGGACGCGGTGCGCGTCTTGGACAGTTTCTACCCGCCCGCTTTCAAGGAGGATTGGGACAGGGTTGGTTTGGTGTGTGGCGACCCGGACGCGCCTGTCACCAGGGTGGTGTTTGCGGTGGATCCGACTCTGCGGGCTGTGGACCAGGCGATCGGCTGGGGCGCGGACCTCATGGTGGTACACCATCCGCTGCTGCTGAGGCCAGTCAGTTCGGTCGCTGCTACCTCTTTCAAGGGCGCGATTGTGCATCGCTTGATCCGGGCCGGTTGTGCGCTTTACACGGCTCACACCAACGCGGATGCCGCCGTTGGGGGCGTGGCGGACGCTTTGGCTAGGGATCTGCGCCTAACGGAGGTGAAACCTCTGGTGCCGCGGGACGGTGACGCGTCGGTCGGCATCGGGCGCGTGGGGCTGACGGCGGAAGCTGTGACGTTGCGTGAACTGGCTCAGCGTTTGGCGGATACGTTGCCCGCGAGCTGGCACGGGGTGCGGATCGCGGGTGATTTGGATGCGTTAGTGCAGGTGGTGGCGGTGGTTGGGGGTGCGGGGGATTCGTTGTTCGATGCCGTGCG
>JAITJY010000311.1 GCA_031278675.1 Bifidobacteriaceae bacterium | reverse complement strand
TTGTTCGCCAAGTTTGGGTTCACCGCCGCCGCCGTGGCCGATGCCGCCCGCCACTCCATCGCCGCCGCCCGGAGCCTATGAACACGGCCGCCGACCGGCTTGGTGACCCCGCCCCGAGCGGCGCAGCGCTGGGCGGGGCTCGGCCCGCTGACGCCGCCCGGAAGGACGCAGCGCTGGGCGGGGTGGTCCCCGCTGACGCGGGCGGGAAGCGCGCAGCGCAGGTTGCCGGGGCGACTAATCCCCTGGTCGATCCGGCTGACCGGCGTCTCCCGCTGATCCCGGCGCCCTGCGCCCTGGTGCTGTTCGGCGCGACCGGGGACCTGGCGCGGCGCAAGATCCTGCCTGCCATCTACGACCTGGCGAACCGTGGCCTGCTGCCGGCCGGGTTCAGCTTGATTGGGGTGGGCCGCTTAGCGGCCAATGCGGGCGAGTTCATCCGCCAGACTCACGCAGCCGTCGCTTCCGGCGCTCGCACGCCGTTCCGTCAGCGGGTTTGGGAGCAGTTGGCAGCATCGATCGACTATGTCGGGGGCGATGTCGCCGACCCGCGAACCTACGTTTCGCTCCGCGACCGGTTGGATGCCTCCGACCGCGAGCGCGGCACCGGCGGCAACCGCGTGTTCTATTTGTCGATGCCGCCCGCCACCTTCGAGGTGATTTGTGCGCGCCTGGCCGCCTCAGGCCTGGCCGCCGGCGCGGCGGAGAGCGCCGACCGGGCCGCGCGTGGCGGCGGGGCGGAAGCCACCCCACCGGAAGGGGCAGCGGGCGGCCAGGAGACGGAGCCGACCAAGAGGGAGAGCTTGGCCGGTGCGAAAGTTGTGGTGGAAAAACCGTTCGGGCATGACTTGACATCTGCGCAGGTCTTGGATCAGACGCTAGGACGTGTGTTTGCGCCCGGAAACGTGTTCCGGATCGACCACTACCTGGGAAAAGAAACTGTGCGAGGGATCTTGGCGTTGCGCTTCGCGAACCAGGTGTTCGAGCCGCTGTGGTGCTCGCGCTACGTGGACCACGTGCAAATCACCATGGCTGAAGAACTCGGGGTCGGGTCGCGGGCGGGCTACTACGACGCGATCGGGGCGATGCGGGACGTGATGCAAAACCATCTGCTGCAGTTGCTGGCGATCACTGCGATGGACGAACCGGGGTCCTTCTACGCGGCGGATCTGCGGGCGGCGAAGGAAGCCGTGCTGGAGGCGGTCAGATTCCCGGGGCCGGTCGCGGATTGTGTGGCGCGCGGCCGGTACACCGCAGGCTGGCAGGGCAATGTGCCGGTACCGGGTTATCTCGACGAGGCGGGGATTCCGCGACAGTCGCTGACGGAAACCTACGGGGCGCTGAAACTCGAAGTCGCCACCGACCGCTGGCGCGGGACACCGTTCTATTTGCGGACAGGAAAACGGCTGGCGCGGCGCGTCACCGAGATCGCGGTGGTGTTCCGGCGCACTGCCGCCCAGGCGCTGGAGGGACTGGATACAACCTGTCTTGGGCCAAACACGCTGGTCATGCGCATCCAACCCGATCAGGGCGTGACCCAACGGTTCGGCGCGAAGGTGCCGCAGACTGACGTGGAGGTCCGCGACGTGACCATGGACTTCTCTTACGGACACGCGTTCACCGAGGCGCTGCCGGATGCGTATGAACAACTGATCCTCGACGTGATGCTCGGCAATGATCCGCTGTTCCCGCGAGCGCGGGAAGTTGAGGCGTCCTGGCGCCTGATTGACCAGGTGGAAGACTATTGGGCGGGGCTTGGTGCCGGGGATCGGGCCGGTGCCGGGGATCGGGCTGGTGCCGGGGCTGGGTCCGGGCACGGGACTGGGGCTGCGGCCGGTGGCGGGGCGGGCCCGGAAGACTATGAAGCGGGGACCTGGGGGCCGGCCGGCGCTGATGAGCTGCTGCGCCGCGATGGGCGGGAATGGCGGCGGCCATGATCATTCCGTTGTACGCGACATCGACCGCGCAGGTCGCGGTGAAGCTGGTGGAACTGCGTGAAGAAGGCGGTATGACCGCCTTGGGGCGTGTGCTGACGCTGGTGGTGGAGTGCGATGCGGGCTCGATCGAAACTTCGATCCAGGCCGCCAACCTGGCCTCGATGGAGCATCCCTGCCGGGTAATTGTGCTGACGGCAGAGGACCTGGCGAGCCCCGCCTCAATGGACGCCCAAATCAGGGTCGGGAGTGATGCGGGCGCATCGGAAGTGATTGTGCTGCGGCTGCGCGGCGAGCCGGGAGCCCATCTGGACGCGGTGGTCACGCCGTTGTTGTTGCCTGATGCGCCCGTCGTGGTGTGGTGGCCTGGACGCCGTCCGCGTTGTCCGGCCGCAGACCCGTTGGGGCGGCTGGCGACTCGGCGCATCACGGATGGGGTGGCGGAGGACCGCCGGGGCAAGCCGCTGGCGGATCGCCGCAGACTGCTTGAGCTTCTGACCAGCGGATATACCAGCGGTGATACGGATTTGGCGTGGACTCGTCTGACTCCGTGGCGGGCGCAGTTAGCGGCTGCTTTGGAGATTCCGCCGCGCCAGACGGTGACGTCTGCGGCGGTCACAGGGCCGCCGTTCGTCGCTGCCGACCTGATGGCCGCGTGGTTGGCTTGGCGCCTTGATGCCCCGGTGCGGCGCGCCGTGACCGATGGCGATTTCTTGACCGCCGTGGAGCTTCACCTGTCTGGGGGCCGGCGCATCTTGTTGGACAGGGAACTCGACGCGTCCCAGGCTTGCCTTAGGATCAGCGAACAGGTTGACCGGGTGGTGGCCTTGGGCCGCCGCAACCGGGCGGAAGCGCTCGGCGAGGAACTCCGCCACCTCGAGCCTGACCAGGCCTACGGCGACTTGGTGACGGTCGCGGTGCCCGCCTATCTAGCAACCGGGGCGATGGCGTGAACCGAGCGACGATGCCGAACAGCGCGACAACCAGCGAGGCAACGACACCCAGCCGGGCAACGACGCCCAGCCAAGCAACGACGCCCAGCCAAGCAACGACACCCAGCCAAGCAACGACACCCAGCCGGGCAACGACACCCAGCCGAGCAACGATGCCGAACGGGGCGATGGCGTGAACGCCCGGGTGATTGTTCTGCCGGACGCAGTAACGGTGGCCGAGGCCGCCGCCCAGCGGTTCCTGGCCTTCTTGTTGGAGGCCCAATCCTCGCATTCGCCGATCCACGTGGCGCTGACCGGCGGTGGCACCGGGCTGGCGCTGCTCGCCCACGCGCGCACCAATCCGCTCCTCGACGCAGTTTCCTGGCCTGACGTGCACTTTTGGTGGGGCGACGAGCGTTTCGCGCCGGCTGGGTCCGCCGCCCGCAATGATTCTGCGGCTGCGGTGGCCCTACTCGACCACTTGCCCGAACGCCCGGGCGGCATTCACCGCGTCGCCGCGTCCGGCGAGGGTTTGTCCCTGACCGATGCCGCCGCCCGCTACACCGCCGACCTGCGCCGCCACGAGGTGGTCTTCGACCTGGTGTTGTTGGGTGTCGGCACGGATGGCCACGTAGCGTCGATTTTCCCCCCGACGCACGATGCCGCCTCCTCACCCCCCGCACCAGCCCCAGCCCCAGCCCCAGCCCCAGCCCCAGCGTCCGCTGCCCAAGCGTCGGCGGCGGCCGAGCCGTATCCGGCCGCAGCGGCCGCTGGTCCAACAATTCCCGGGGCCGATAGCTGCGGGTCGGGGTGCGACGGTGGCGGGGCGGCATCGTCCGGCGGGGCGGCATCGTCCGGCGGGGCGGCATCGTCCGGCGGGGCGGCATCGTCCGGCGGGGCGGCATC
>JAITJY010000294.1 GCA_031278675.1 Bifidobacteriaceae bacterium | reverse complement strand
ACGACCCGCGCAACGTGTGGACCCCGCCATATGGTCTGACCAGGTTTTCGGATTTGTTCACGAATCGGCAACTGGTGGCGATGACCACGTTCAGTGATCTTGTGGGCGAGGTTCGTGAGCGGGTGCTGGCTGACGCTTTGCCGGTCTGGGGTGAGTCGGGTGGGGGCGGGCGGCTTGGCTCGCCCTCTGACTCTGGAAACGCCGTCGGCGTCTCCTCGAGTCAAGCCCCGAGTGGGCCCAGTCAAGCCGCCCGCTCCCACATCTTAGGTGGTGAACGCCTTGAGGACGGAGGCGCCGGCGCCGTCGCCTACGCCGACGCGGTCGCCACCTATCTCGGGCTTGGCGTGAGCAAGATGGCCGACATGAACAATAGTCTTGCGCGTTGGAAGCAGTCGATGGACCAGTCCATAGCCTTGTTTTCCAGGCAAGCTGTACCGATGGTCTGGGACTTTGCCGAAGTGAATCCCTTCGCCGGAGCGGCGGGCAACTTGACAGTCTCTTTGGCTGGCATGACCAAGGTTCTCGACCGACTCCCAGCCAAACCACCAGCAAGGGCCGCGCAGGCTGATGCGACGTCTCTCCGATATGGAACTCCGGCCCTGTCGACTGATCCGCCCTATTACGACAACATCGGATATTCGGACCTTTCGGACTTCTTCTATGTCTGGCTACGCCGGTCTCTTTCTCACATCCAGTCGAAGATTGTCAGCACCGTGCTGACGCCGAAGGCCGATGAGCTGGTGGCGAACCCGTACCGGCATGAGGGGAAGGACGGCGCTGAGCGGTTCTTTGTGGAGGGGTTCAATCGGGTGTTCGCCCGCGTCCGGGAGGACGCCGACCCGGCCGGGCCGCCTATGACCGTCTACTACGCGTACAAGCAGCAGGACGCCGAAGCTGGTGGGGCCGCGTCTACTGGTTGGACGACGTTGTTGCAGGGGTTGATCGGGGCTGGGTGGGAGATCACCGCGACCTGGCCGGTGCGTAGTGAGCTCTCGAACCGCATGCTTGCGAGCGGGACGAACGCTTTGGCTTCTTCGATTGTGCTGGCTTGTCGGCCTCGGCCGGAGGACGCGCCCGCCACCACGCGGCGGGTGTTTTTGGGGTTGTTGAAGGCGGAGTTGCCTGCGGCGTTGCGGGCGATGATGTTGGGGGCGGTGGCGCCGGTGGATTTGGCGCAGGCGGCTGTTGGGCCTGGGATGTCGATCTTCTCCAGGTATTCGCGGGTGCGGGAGGCGGATGGGTCTGATATGCCGGTGCGGGAGGCGTTGACGTTGATCAACGCCACCTTGGATGAGGTGATCGACGCGCAGGAGGGTGACTTCGATTCGGACACCCGGTTCGCTGTGAAGTGGTACCGCGCCTACGGCTGGAACACCGAGTCGTCTGGGACGGCGGACATGTTGTCGCGTGCCACGGGCACGTCGTTGGCGGCGCTTGAGCGGGGTGGGATTTTTCTAGCGAGGGGTGGTCGGGCGCGTTTGGTTGGGCCTAGTGAGCTTGCGGGGGGTTGGGATCCGGTGGTTGATCATCGTGTCTCGGTGTGGGAGGCGACGGTCAGGTTGGCTGCTGTGTTGGCGGGGGAGGGTGTGGATCAGGTGGTCTCGTTGCTGCCAGCGGTTGGTGTGAGGGTGTGTGTGGAGATGGTGAGGGAGCTTGGTTTTTTGTTGTTCCATGAGGCGGAGAAGAAGGGTGATTCGCGGGATGCGGTCCTGTTCAACTCGTTGGTGTCCTCTTGGGGTGATCTGACCGCCCAGGCTCGGCGGGCGGCCTCGTCCACCAGAAGAGGCGTCCAAGACACATTCGATGTCATGATTTCACGCGGCAGAGAGGACGATTAAGATGGCGATAAGCAACCGCGACCGGGTGAGCAAGGCGTTCGACCTGCTGGTGGAAGGCCTGGCGGACCCTGTGGACGAGGTCATGTCCAGGGTTTTCAGCTCACCGGACTGGAATGTGCGGTGGAGCGAGGCGAGGGCGCGGCAGTTCGGCAAACCCGCCCATGAGGTGTCGAAGACCGACCCGCAGACTCTGCTGTTGGCGATAACCGAGTTCGGCAGGGAGTTCCGTGACGTGTTGTCGCGATCGCAGCAGGCCTTCGCGTCCGAACTGCGTGACACCCGGAACCTGTGGGCGCACGGGGAGGCGTTCAGCTCCGATGACACTTCACGGGCGCTGGACACGATTGAGCGGCTGCTGTTGGCGGTGAACGCGCCGGACTCAGCGGAGGACGTGCGCCAATCGCGACTCGAATTACAGCGACAAGTGTTCGCGGAACAGACCCGCAACAAGATCCGTTACTCCCCGATCAAATTGGCGGCCGGGGCCGGGATGAGACCGTGGCGGGAGGTCATACAGCCGCACGATGACGTGGCGACCGGCGACTACAACTCCGCGGAATTCGCCGCCGACCTGTTCTTGGTCCACGCCGGGCTGGCGACTGCCCCAGAATACGCCGACCCGGTGGAGTTCTTCGCCCGGACCTACCTCACCGAAGGCTTGCGTGACCTGCTGTCCAGGGCGGTGCGCCGGCTGGGCGGCGACACCAACGCCTCGCCGGTGGTGAACCTGCAGACCAACTTTGGCGGCGGCAAAACCCACTCGATGATGGCGCTTTACCACCTGTTCGGCGGCGCCAACGTCCAAGCTTTCCCGCAAGACGTCCAGGATGTGGTCGCGGAAACAGGAATGGCGTTGCCTCGGGCTGTCCGGCGGGTCGTGATCGTCGGCGACAAACTGAAGGCCGGCTCCGCGATGGTCAAAGAGGACGGCACCGAGGTCCACACCATCTGGGGCGAGTTGGCGTGGCAGCTCGGCGGGCGGGCGGCGTATGACCGGATCGCCGACGACGACCGCAACGCCACAAACCCCGGCCAGGCGCTCCGTGGCCTGCTCGTGGATTACGGGCCGGTGTTGATCCTGATCGACGAATGGGTGGCGTACGCCCGCGACCTGGTGGGCAAGGACCATTTGCGGGCTGGAACCTTCGACACCCAGTTCGGGTTCGCCCAGGCCCTGACCGAGACCGTGGCCGGGGTGGGCGGCGCCATGCTGGTGTTGTCTATCCCGGCCTCGGATTCCGGCGACGACGGGCGCGGCGACGACATCGAGATCGGTGGGACGAACGGCCAGATGGCGTTGGCGCGTCTCCAAAACGTGGTCCGCCGCATCGCCGACCAGTGGCGTCCGTCCACTAAGAACGAATCCTTCGAGATTGTGCGTCGCCGCCTGTTCCAAGCCCCCGACTCAGCGCACTTGGCGCTGGTCGGCGCCACCGCGAAGGCGTTCGTGGCGTTATATCGCTCGAAGCCGGGCGAGTTCCCGCGGGCCGCATCCGGGGCGGGCGACGAATACGAGCGCCGCATCCGGGCTTGCTATCCGCTGCACCCCGAGTTGCTCGACCGGTTGTATGAGGATTGGTCCACGTTGGAGAAGTTCCAGCGGACACGCGGGGTGCTGCGACTTGTCGCGGCGATCGTCCACCAACTGTGGGCCTCAAACGACACAGCGCCGCTGATTCTTCCGGGCAACGTGCCGTTGGACGCCGCCAGCGTCAACTCCGATTTGACGCAGTACTTGGGTGACGCTTGGAAGCCGATCATCGACCGCGACATCGACGGCTCGTCCTCGACCGCCGCACAGATCGACAACTCCCGGCCGGCGCTGGGCCAGCGGCATATCACGCGCCGAATCGCTCGGACGGTGTTCGTGGGCGCGGCGCCTCGGGCGAACACGCCGAACAAGGGCTTGGACAAGCAGAATCTGTGGCTGGGAACGGCCGTCCCAGGAGACCAGTTGGGCAGCTTCGGAGCGGCCCTGGACGCTTTGGAACAGCAGTCCACATTCTTCTATGTGGACCAAGGCCATTACTGGTTCGACACCCAGGCTTCGGTGACCAAGACAGCTTCGGATTACGCCGAACGGCTGCGCGAGGATCCGGAGTTGGTTTACAACGAGATAGTGGACCGGCTGCGGGTCGAGGAACGCCAGCGCGGCGAGTTCGACCGGGTCCATATCGCTCCTGAATCCTCCGGGGACGTTCCTGATCTCGAGGAGACGCGGCTCGTGATCGTCCATCCGCGTTGGTCCCGTCACAAGAGCGAAGGCGCCGGCTCTGCCGTCCAAAAATGGGTCCGGGAGACGCTGGAGACCAGGGGCTCCGGGCAGCGCGTCCACCGTAACTCACTGATCTTCTTGGCCGCCGACCAGGTGATGCTCGAATCGTTGGAAGCCGGCACACGCGCCTATCTGGGTTGGAGAAAGGTCCAGTCCAACGCCGACACCATGAACTTGACCGCGCAACAAGCCAAGCAGGTGGAGGATTCGGTGAGGCGCACCTCGGACACCGTCCGCCATCGTCTGCGCGACACGTTCATCTGGGCGCTCTACCCCGTCCAGCCAGACCCGACCGCGCCATTCGAGATAACTGTCGACAGAGTCGCCGACTCCGGCCGTTCGATGGCGGAGAAGGTCTCCGACCGGCTCAAACGGGACGGCCAACTGGTGACCGTCTACGGTCCGCAGGTCCTAGGGCTGGAGCTGCAGGGCAGCCTGAAGAACGCTTGGCGTCACGGCCACATCACTGTCGGGGAAATATGGGCGTTCTTCACCCGCTACCCCTATCTGCCGCGCCTGGCCAGCCGCCGGGTTCTGGACAACGCCGTGGAACAGGCGGTGCTGACGGTCCTGGTCGGCGACGAGCGTTTCGCTTTGGCCGACAAGTGGGACGATGCCGTCCAGCGTTACGTCGGGCTGATCATCCCGCCCTGGGGCGACCGCAGCATAATGGTCACCGACAACACTTTGCTGGTCGATTGGGCGGAAGCTAACGCCCAAGCCGAACGCGAGCGCGTTCCTGAGTCCCCCGCCGGTGACGGGCACGAGATGCGGCGGCTTCCTGATGTGCTCCCGCCTGGGATGACGGACGCGGTCCCCACTGAGGGCGCACGGGTGGTCGAGGAGGTGGCGACCCGCTTCTTCGGTCAGGTGCGCTTGAATCCCAAACGCTATGGCTCCAGTTTCTCCACCATCAGCAGGGAAGTCCTCGAACGGTTGGACGGCGCCGGCGCGGAACTGGAGATCGTCATCGACATCCAGGCACGCAAACCTTTGGGTTTCACCGAAGCCGAGGTCCGCACCATCAGCGAGAACGCCAGAACCCTCAAATTCGACGAGACCGGCTTCGCCGCCGATTAGCAAGGCGCCGCATGCCATATGGCGCTTCCCCGCCCTAACTCCTGACGCTTGGTCTGGGTGGGCGGCCCTCGGGGTTGTGGCCTGTTGTCGGCCGTCGGTGACATCAGCGGTAGGGGCCGGGTGGAGCCGGTGAGCGGGCTTGTGGCTGAGCCGGTGGCTGGACTGGTGGTTTGATCGGCGGGCGGGCCGGTGGTTGGACTGCATGCCGGGCCGGTCGCGTGGCCCAGCCCACCGCTTTCACGCCGCGACGAGCGAAGATTGGCGACTTTTGTGTCCCCGAAGCC